>NZ_JBEORW010000003.1:0-272457 GCF_040302565.1 Streptomyces sp. NPDC097981 | reverse complement strand
CCAAAGGGCACCGCCACCCGGCGGGAACCCGCGTCGGGGACCGTCCCACAAGGACCCGGCACCGGGGGCACCACCACCCGACAGACCCCCAGCCCGAAGGGCACCGCCACCCGGCGGGAGCCCGGGGCGGGGGCCGTCCCGCAAGGACCCGGCCCCGGGCGCACCGCCAGCCGGCAGACCCCCGGCCCAAAGGGCACCGCCACCCGGCGGGAACCCGCGTCGGGGACCGTCCCACAAGGACCCGGCACCGGGGGCACCACCACCCGACAGACCCCCAGCCCAAAGGGCACCGCCACCCGGCGGGAGCCCGGGGCGGGGGCCGTCCCGCAAGGACCCGGCCCCGGGCGCACCTCCGCCCGGCACGAGCCCAGCCGCGGGGACACCACCACCCGGCAGACCCCCAGCCCAAAAGCCGCCACCACCCGGCCGAGCCCCAGCCCGAAGGGCACCGCCACCCGGCGGGGGCCCGGGGCGGGGGCCGTCCCGCAGGGACCCGGCTCCGGGGGCACCGCCATCCCGCAGGGGAACGGATCCGGGGATGTCACCGCCCGGCAGGGGAACACCCCGGGGGGCGCCGCCCCGCAGAGGAACGCCCCGGAGGGCACCGCCACCCGGCGGGGGCCCGGGGCGGGGGCCGTCCCGCAGGGACCCGGCTCCGGGGGCACCGCCACCCCGCAGGGGAACGACCCGGCGGATGCCACCGCCCGCCAGGGGAACACCTCGGGGGGCGCCGCCCCGCAGGGGACCGGCTCGGGGGATGGCGCCGCCGGGGCCGCCGGGGCCGGGAGCACCGCCACGCCGCAGGCCGCCGCCTCGGCGGATGCCGCTGTCCCGCAGGGGACCGGATCAGGGGATGGGGGTGTCCCCTCGGCCCCCGGCAAGGGGGGCGGCGGAGCCGGCGGGGCGCCGCAAGGGCCCGGTGTCGGGGAGTTGCTCGCGCGGTTGCAGGGGCTCTACCGGCAGGCCGAGGCGGCCGCCGAGGCCTACAACGCCACCGAGGCCGCCCTCAAGGCCGGGCAGGACGAGGAGCGGCGGCTCAGTGCCGAGCTCGGGAAGGCCCGTACCGCCCTCGGCGCGGAGAAGGCCGCCGCCGGGCGGATGGCCCGGGAGCAGTACCGGGACGCCCTCGGCTTCTCCCCGTACGCCCGGATGCTGCTCACCGGCGACGTGCAGGCCGCCCAGGACCAGCGTCGGCTCGCCGCCCGCGAGGGCGCCCGGCGGGCCGGGGTGCTGGCCCGCCTCACCCGCGGTGAGCGCCGGGCCGACGCCCTCGCCACCTCCGCCCGCAAGTCCCTCGACGCCCGGCAGATCCTGACCGCGCAGCGCAGGCTGCACAAGCAGGAGGCCGACCTCAAGCTCAAGCAGGTCGAGCGGCTGCTCGCCTCGCTCAGTGCCGGGCAGCTCGCCCGGCTCGGCTCCCGCGAGGCCGCGGACACCGCCACCGCGCAGCGGGAGCTGCTGGACTCCGGCCGGCTCGCCGCCACCGCCCTCACCCCCACGGCCGCCGGCGGCGCCGCCCTGACGTACGCCGCCCAGCAGATCGGCAAACCGTACGTCTGGGGCGCCGAGGGGCCGGGGTCCTTCGACTGCTCCGGGCTCACCTCGCAGGCCTGGGCGCACGCCGGCCGATCCATCCCCCGGACCAGCCAGGAGCAGTGGGCGCAGCTCCCCAAGGTGCCCCTGAACAAGCTGCGCCCCGGCGATCTGGTGGTCTACTTCCCCACCGCCACGCACGTGGCCCTGTACGTCGGCGACGGGAAGGTGATCCATGCCCCGCGGCCCGGGGCCAAGGTCAAGGTCTCGCCGATCGCCGCGAATCCGCTGCTCGGAGCCGTGCGGCCGGACCCCGACGGGGCCCCGCTCGCCGGCTATACCGCACCGCCGCTGTCCGCGGCGGCGGACGGCGGCGACACCGGCTACTCCTCGCAGGAGGCTCCGGCGGACGAGGCGACCTCCGCCACGTAGTCCGCCGCGTCCTGCGGGTCGTAGAAGTACGTGTCGAAGTCGGCCGGGTTGTCGAAGCCGTTGGCGAAACGGTCCGCCACCGGCTGGAACTGCCCGGCCGCCCCGATCAGGTTCAGCACGTGCTCCGGCGGGACACCCAGCATCGCGTTCGTCCACTCGGTCACCGGCTTGCCGGTCGTGAACCAGAACCTGTCGAAGGTCGCCTTCATCCACGCCTCGTCGAACGGCTTGTCCCCGTGCATGAGGATCGACGACAGGTACGAGGCGGCGCACTTCGACGCGGAGTTCGAGCCCTGGCCGGTGATCGGGTCGTTCGCGACGACCACGTCTGCGACGCCCAGCACCACCCCGCCGCCCGGCAGCCGCCCGACGGGCTTGCGGACCACCGGCGCGTAACGGCCGGCCAGCGTGCCGCCCGCGTCCGTCAGTTCCACGTCCTTCGCCCGCGCGTACTCCCAGGGCGTGAACTTCTCCATCAGGTCCAGCGTGAGCGCGAGGTGCTCCGCCGGGTCTTTCACCCCGCGGAACACGTCCAGCGGACCGCCCGGGAGCCCCTCCCAGAACAGGATGTCCGCCCGCCCCGACGTCGTCAGCGCGGGCATCACGAACAGCTCGCCCACGCCCGGGACCAGGTTGCAGCGCACGGCCTCCGTCTCCGGGTGCTCGGGACGGGGTTCGAGCCCGTGCACGTACGAGACGGCCAGCGCGCGCTGCGGCGCGTCGTACGGGGAGCGTGCCGCGTCGCGCCCGAACATCGAGACCAGCTCGCCCTTGCCGGCGGCAACCAGCACCAGGTCGTACGTGCGGGAGAAGTAGTCCAGGTCGGCGACGGAAGCACCGTGGATCACCAGCTGTCCGCCGCGCTGCACGAAGGTGTCGAGCCAGCCGGCCATCTTCACGCGCTGGTCCACGGACTGCGCGTACCCCTTGAGGCGGCCGAGCCAGTCGACGGGTCGGGAACCGTCCGGGGCGGCCACGGAGACGCCGATGCCCTCGATCCGCGGGGCCTGCCGCTCCCAGAAGTTCAGCCCGAGGTCGCGCTCGTGCTGGAGCGCCGTGTCGAACATGACCTGCGTGGACATGATCCGCCCAGTGCGGATCTCGTCCGCGGTCCGGTTGGACATGAGGGTGATCTCGTAGCCCTTCGCCTGGAGGCCGAGGGCGAGCTGGAGGCCGGACTGACCGGCCCCGACGACGAGTATCTTGCGCATCTCACGTTCTCGATTCGGGTGAGCGGTCGGGCGGTTCGGCGGTCGGGCAGTGGGGGCCGATCGGCAGTGCGGCGGTTCGGCAGTGCGGTGGTCTTCGAGGCCTATTCGGGAGTCGCGTCCAGCGCGTGGCCCACCAGCGTCAGGAGGGACTCGACGACCGTGTCCCGGCGCCGCGCGTCCATGATCACCACCGGCACGTGCGCCGGGATGGTCAGTGCCTCGCGCACGTCCTGCGGCTCGTACGCGTGCGAGCCCTCGAAGTGGTTGACGGCGACGGCGTACGGCAGCCCGCAGCTCTCGAAGTAGTCGAGGGCCGGGAAGCAGTCGCGCAGCCGCCGGGTGTCGGCCAGGACGATGCCGCCGATGGCGCCGCGCACCAGGTCGTCCCACATGAACCAGAACCGCTCCTGGCCCGGGGTCCCGTACACGTACAGCACGAGGTCGTCGTCGAGGGTGATGCGGCCGAAGTCCATCGCGACGGTGGTGGTGCTCTTGTCCGGGGTCGCGGACAGGTCGTCCGTCGGGAGGCTGGCCTGGGTCATCACCGCTTCGGTGCGCAGCGGGGCGATCTCGGAGACGGAGGACACGAAGGTGGTCTTGCCGACACCGAAGCCGCCCGCGACGAGCACCTTGACGGCGACGGGTGCGCGGGAGCGGTCGTACTGCCAGGGCTGGACGGCCTCGTCGTCCAGGGTGTCCGGGCCGAGGGGCGGATCAGAGACGGCGAAGACCACTGAGCACCCTTTCCAGCAGAGCGCGTTCGGGGCGCCCGGGGCCGTGCCCCGTCCCGTAGACGCGTACGCGTCCCTGGTCGGCGAGGTCGCTGACCAGGACGCGGACCACTCCGAGCGGCAGCTTCAGCAGCGCGGATATCTCGGCGATGGTGCGCATGCGGCGGCAGACCTCGACGATGGCCGGCATCTCGGGCATCCGGTCGGGGGCCTGCGGCTGCGACGCCCGGGTGTCGAGGGAGGCGACGAACGTCTCCACGTGCAGGACCTGCGCGAAGCGGGTGCGGCCGCCCGTGAGGGAGTACGGGCGGACGCGGGCGGGCCGGCGGTCGGCTCCGCGTATCGGCAGCCGGTCGGACGCCGAGGCCGTACTCCTCACGGGGTCTTCTCCATCGACTGGCGCAGCTCGCTGCGGACTTCGGGGGTCAGGACGTGACCGGCGCGGCCGACGAACAGAGCCATGTGGTAGGCCACCACGCTCATGTCGCAGTCGGGGGTGGCGTGCACGCCGAGCAGCGAGCCGTCGCTGATGGCCATGACGAAGACGGAGCCGTGCTCCATCGCCACCATCGTCTGCTTGACCGCGCCGCCGTCCATGAGCTCGGCGGCGCCGGTGGTGAGGCTGCCGAGGCCGGAGACGATGGTGGCCAGGTCGGCGGATGCGCCGCGCGGGCCCTTGGTGGGCGCGGGGCTCTCGCCTGCGGCTCCTCCGGGGTCGGAGGACAGCAGCAGGAGCCCGTCCGAGGACACGACGGCGACGGAGTTGACGCCGGGCACCTCCTCGACCAGGTCGGTCAGCAGCCACTGCAGGTTGCGGGCCTGGGTGCTCAGTCCGTACGTACTGGGCGCGGTCATGTGCGTGCCTCCTGTGCGGTGTCCCCCTGGTCGGTGTCCTGTGCGAGCTCGGCGGCCACGACGCGCCGCCCGTCCCGCGTCCCCTGGTAGAAGCCTCCCAGCCGGCGGCGCAGCTCGTCCGCGTCGACGCGGCGCGGCGGCTCGGGCCGTACGGCTTCGGTGCGTCCGGTGCGTCCGGTGCGTTTGGCGGCCACGGTGCGCGGGGTGCGCTTGGGCAGCCCCTTGTCGGTGACGGCCTCCGGGGCCTGTTCGCGGTGGCTCCCCTGGCGGGGGATCCGGTCGGCCCCGTCGGGTGCGTGCCGGTGGGGCTCCGCCGGGCCGTCGGGGGCGACGGCGGTGGCGGTGGTCTGCCCGGGGAGCGGCAGTCCTGCTTCCGGTACGTCGGCCCGCGGGCCGGCATCGGGCAGCGGGTCCGGGGACGCCGGGGCGGGGTCGGACCCCGTGGAGGCCTCCGGTCCCGCGTCGGGGACGACCCGCGCGAGCAGTTCGTCACCGGCATCCCGGTCGACCGGGACCTCTGCGGGTCCGCCGGCCACCGTGAACTCCTGCTCGGCCGACGGCTCCTCGCCGGGGGCCTGGGCGGTGTACACCTGGTCGGCGGGAGGGAGTGCCCCCTCCGGTGCCGCGAAGGCGTGGCCGCCCGGGGCCGGCTCGGCGTCGTGCACGGCGAACGCCTGCTCGGTGGCCGCCGGGTCCGTGTCCGGGGCGTCGGCTGCGGCGTCGGACCGTGCGTCCGCGTCGGGCTCCAGGCCTCCCGCCAGGTCCGGTCCGAATTCCGGGGCCAGGCTCTCGGCCGGAGCCTCGGCCGCGGCACCGTCGGATCCGTCGGCGCCCTCACCCGCGTCCGCGGCGAGGTCCCCGTGCGGGTCCGCGTCCGGAGCCTCGGCCGTGGTGTCCTCAGCGGTTTCCGCCGGGGCGTCCACCAGGGCGTCCGCCGGGGTGTCGTCCCACTCCATGCTCCGCAGGAGCTCCGCGTCCGCCTCCGGGCCCGGGTCCCGGAAGGGCTCGGGCTCGTCCTGGGCCTGCGGCTCCGCGAACATTTCCGCCGCCGGCGGGATCCGGCGGGACGGGATCGTGTTCTCGTTCGCCTCGGCGATCA
Source organism: Streptomyces sp. NPDC097981 (assembly GCF_040302565.1). NCBI lineage: Bacteria > Bacillati > Actinomycetota > Actinomycetes > Kitasatosporales > Streptomycetaceae > Streptomyces > Streptomyces sp. NPDC097981. The sequence continues at coordinate 266,596 of NZ_JBEORW010000003.1, read as the reverse complement.
CGCCCGGCAGCAGGAGCTCCGGGAGGCCCGGCGTGGCGAAGGTGTGCACCGGCGAGTTCGGAGGGGTGGCCGGGAGGAGGGCGGCCGGCACGACCACGAGGGCCTCCGTGCCGCCGTGGCGCGGGGCGCGCAGCTTCGCGGTCACGCCGTGGCGGGCCGCGAGGCGCCCCGCCACGTACAGGCCGAGGCCCAGGCCGTGTTCCGCTTCCGGCTCCTCGTCGTACGCCTCGGGCGTGGCCAGGCGGGCGTTCAGCGCTTCCAGCCGGCCGCCGGTGACCCCGATGCCCTGGTCCACGACGGACAGCACGACGTCGCCGGAGTCCTGCAGCCACCCGGAGACCTTCACCTTGGCCTCGGGCGGGGAGAACGTCGTCGCGTTCTCCAGCAGCTCGGCGAGCACGTGCGAGATGTCGTCGGCCGCGTGTCCCGCGACCTGCGTGAACGGGGGCAGCGCCGCCAGGTCGACGCGCTCGTAGCGCTCGATCTCGCTGACCGCGGCCCGCATGACGTCGATGAGCGGGACGGCGGCGCCGGCGCCGTGGCCGTGCTCCTGTCCGGCCAGCACCAGCAGGTTCTCGTTGTGGCGGCGCATGACGGTCGCCAGGTGGTCCATCTTGAACAGGGTCGCCAGCCGGTCCGGGTCCTGCTCCCTGGACTCCAGTTCCTCGATGACCGCGAGCTGGCGCTCCACGAGGCCCAGGGTGCGCAGCGACAGCGAGACGGACGTCGTCGACATGACGCGGCGGTGTTCCTCAAGGCCCGCGCGCAGCTGCTTCAGCTCCGCCTCCAGCTCCTCCCGGCCCGAGGCCAGCGCCTCGTTGCGGCCGATGAGGCGGCGCCCGTCGGCGTCGAGGCCGGCGATCCGGGTGTGCAGGGAGACGGTCTGGTCGCGGACCGCGTTGAGGTGGCGTACGACCTCGGCGAACTCGTCGTTGCGGCCGGTGAAGCGGACCGGCTCCACCGAGCCTTCCGGGGTCGCCAGCCGGGCCGCGCCGCGGCGCAGTACGGACAGCGGCCGGGTCAGCGAACGTGCCACGGCCGTGGTGAAGCCGACGGCGACGAGGAACAGCAGGCCGAGGACGGCGACCAGCAGCTCCAGCCGGGTCACGTCGTCGTCGCGCTGGGTGGCCAGGGCGGTGGCCCGCTGCCCGGCGAGGGTGGACTCCACGGACCGCATCCGGTCGATGCGGGCGGTGAGCGCGGGGGCGACGGAGGCGCCGTCGAGCTTGCGGTCGGCCGAGGACAGCGTCGGCCGCTCGGTGAGCCGCTTGAGGTGGTCGTCGGCCGCCTTGACCTCGGGGCCGGTGACGGTGGCGGCAAGGGTCTGGCGTACGTCGGGCCGCGCGACGCGGGTGAAGTCGTCGAGGGCGGCCTGTTCCCGTACGCGGGCCCGCTGGGCGGCGGTGGTCAGTTCGTCCACGACGGCAGCGTTGGGGGGCTGCTCACCGCGGGGGACGGCCAGTGCGGCGAGCAGCAGTCCACGGGTGGCCGAGGCCTGTTCCACGGCCTGGCCGAGGGGGGCCAGCGGGCGGGTGGTGGCGAGGGCGGCGCCGGCGCGCGGCGGGGTCAGCTGGGCGAGCCGGTCGCCCGGGGCGAGCAGTTCCGCGATGACGCCGCTGTACGCCTGCTGGGCGGCGAGGGCGGTGCCCTTGCCGTCGACGGCCTCGTTGCGGACGGTCTGGACGCGGGCGAGGGCGTGGGCGAGTTCCTCGTCGGCCTCGTCCTGGACCTCGGCGAGCTGGCGGTCGGTGAGCGCGGTGCGCTCCTGCACGGGGCCCTTCGCCTGTGCGCCGGGACGGCCCTTGGCCACGTACTCGACGACGGCGTCGCGCTCGTCGCCGAGGAGGTGCGCGAGGGTGAGGGTGTGCTGGGTCTGCTCGGCGAGCGTGACCAGGTTCTGGGAGTCGTTCAGCTCCCGTGTCGCGGAGACGACGGCTGGGGTGCCGGCCGCGAGGACGGTGAGGCCGGCGACGGCGACGCCCAGGACGAGCCTGCTGCGCACGCGGACGCGGCGTCCTGCGGGGGCGGGTCCGTCGGTGGCGGTGCCGTTCTTCCGAGACCGCTTCTTCTGCACCGGTGCTCGCAATCCTGTACGTGTGCTCGTGCTCGTCTACTCGTGTGGCCGAGGTAACGGCCGGTCAACAAGTAAACGCCCCCTGCCCCCTCGTACCGCCTCAGACCTTTGCAGTGTGTTGGGGGGAGAGCCTGACATCGCCCACCCGGCCACTCGAACGAGTGAACATCACGGATCAGTTGGCAACCAACTCGGCGGGGCGCCTTCTGGGGGCTGTCACGGCCGGGTGGTTGAAACATCGATGGGGGCTTTGGCAGTATGCCCGCCCACATTCCCCGGGAGGCGGCCGAGCGCCTCCGTGGACGGGCCGGCGCGGCCCGCTCCTCCGGTTCCGCATTGGTATGGACTTTTCCGTCCGTCGCGCCTGCCCGGCGGGCGCACCGCGGGCAGAATGTCCGCATGCGCATCGACCTCGCCTCGGTCCCCGGCAACCCGGAACGCCCCAATGAGGACTGGCTATCGGCGGCGATGCCCGCCGCGGGCGGCGGAGTCCTCGTCGCCCTGGACGGCGTCACTCCGCCGGCCGGCGACACGGGGTGCGCGCACGGGGTGCCCTGGTTCACGGCCCGGCTCGGGGGCCGATTGACCGAACTGTCCGGATCGCGGCGGGACATGCCGCTGGGTCGGATCCTTGCGGAAGCCATCCGCACCACCGCCGACGCACACCGGGACACCTGTGACCTTTCTCACGCAAGGACACCCCAGGCGACGGTGGTGATGGTCCGCTGGGACGGGGCGTACGTGGAGCACCTCGTGCTCTCGGATTCCGTACTGCTCCTCGAAGCGCCCGGGGGCGGGGTCACGGCGGTGCTCGACGACCGGCTGGACCGGATACCGCGCGAGCTGCTGCGGACGCAGGCCTCCGCCGACGCGCTGCGCAATGCGGAGGGCGGCTTCTTCACGGCGGCCACGGACCCGGCGGTCGCCGCCCGCGCGGTGACCGGGCGCAGCCCGCGCGAGCGGGTGCGGGCGGTGGCGGCGCTCACCGACGGGGCGAGCCGGTGGACGGACACGTTCGGGCAGGGCGACTGGGCGCAGTGCCTGGAGGTCCTCCGGAAGGAGGGCGCGCAGAGGCTGATCGACCGGGTCCGGGAGTTGGAGTCGGACCCGGCCCGCCCGCTGACCCGCGGCAAGCGCCACGACGACGCCTCGGCGGCGTACGCGGAGCTGTAGCCGGAGCCGCCGGCGGGGCCCGGGACCGTGCGGCCCTACTCCTCGCCCTGGTTCAACTGGTTCAGCAGCCGGGCCAGTTCCGCGACCTCTTCCCGGTCCCAGCCGGCGAGCTTGCGCATGTACTGCTCGCGCCGGGCGCCCCGTACGCGCAGGAACCGCTCCCGGCCCTCGTCCGTGAGCCCGACCAGGAAGGCCCGGCCGTCGGCGGGGTCCGGCTCGCGGGCCACCAGGCCCAGCACTTCCAGGGCGCGCAGCTGCCGGCTCATGGTGGCCTTGCCGACGCCGAAGTAGGCGGCGAGGTCGGTGGCCCGCTGGCGGCCGGCGGCCTCCAGGCGGACGAGCAGCCCGTATGCGGCCGGCTCCAGCTCGGGGTGCAGGGCGCGCGCCATCTCCCCGGAGGAGGCGCGGGCACGCCGGAGGAAGACGGACAGTTCCCGCTCCAGGGCGAGGAACTCCTGGTCTTCGCTTCCCTGCACGTCCGCTCCCATCGGTGGTGTCCTGAGGCACCAGTATTTCGCAGCGGGTACGGCGACGGCCCGGGACCCCGCCGTGGGGAGGGTCCCGGGCCGTGCGCGCCGGGCCGGGCCGGGCCCGGCCGGGCATCAGGCGGCCGCGGCGACGGCGGCCTCCGCCTGGCTGAGCGCCAGTTCCAGGACCTGCCGCACGTCCGTCACGGGGTGCACCTCCAGGCCTTCCAGCACCTCGGACGGGACGTCGTCCAGGTCGGCCTCGTTCCGCTTCGGGATGATCACGGTGGTCAGGCCGGCCCGGTGCGCGGCGAGCAGCTTCTGCTTGACCCCGCCGATGGGCAGGACGCGCCCGGTCAGCGAGACCTCGCCGGTCATGGCCACGTCGGTCCGGACCTGCCGGCCCGACAGCAGCGAGGCGAGGGCGGTGGTCATGGTGATGCCCGCGCTCGGCCCGTCCTTCGGCACGGCTCCGGCCGGGAAGTGGATGTGCACGCCCCGGTCCTTCAGGTCGGCGACCGGGAGTTCGAGCTCCGCGCCGTGCGAGCGCAGGAAGCTGAGCGCGATCTGGGCGGACTCCTTCATCACGTCGCCGAGCTGCCCGGTCAGGGTGAGCCCTGCGGCTCCCGTCTCGGGGTCGGCGAGCGAGGCCTCGACGAAGAGGACGTCGCCGCCCGCGCCGGTCACCGCCAGCCCGGTGGCCACACCGGGGACGGCGGTGCGCCGCTCGGCGGGGTCCTGCGCGGACTCCGGGACGTGGTGCGGGCGCCCGATGAGCCCCCGCAGGTCGTCGGCGCCGATGCGCAGCGGCAGCTCCCGTTCCCCCAGTTCGTGCTGGGAGGCGACCTTGCGCAGCAGCCGGGCGATAGAGCGCTCCAGGGTGCGGACCCCGGCCTCGCGGGTGTACTCGCCGGCCAGCCTGCGCAGGGCGTCCTCCTCCAGGACCACCTCGTCGGCGCCGAGTCCGGCGCGCTCCAGCTGCCGGGGCAGCAGGTGGTCGCGGGCGATGACGACCTTCTCGTCCTCGGTGTAGCCGTCGAGGCGGACGAGCTCCATGCGGTCGGCGAGCGCCTCGGGGATGGCCTCCAGGACGTTGGCCGTGGCGAGGAAGACCACGTCGCTCAGGTCGAGCTCGACCTCCAGGTAGTGGTCCCGGAAGGTGTGGTTCTGGGCGGGGTCGAGGACCTCCAGCAGGGCGGCCGCCGGGTCTCCCCGGAAGTCCGACCCGACCTTGTCGATCTCGTCGAGCAGGACGACGGGGTTCATGGACCCGGCCTCCTTGATGGCGCGGACGATCCGGCCGGGCAGCGCACCGACGTACGTGCGCCGGTGGCCGCGGATCTCGGCCTCGTCACGGACGCCGCCGAGTGCCACCCGTACGAACTTGCGTCCCATGGCGTGCGCGACGGACTCCCCGAGGGAGGTCTTGCCCACGCCGGGCGGCCCGACGAGCGCGAGCACGGCCCCGCCCCGGCGCCCGCCGATGACGCCCATGCCGCGCTCGGAACGCCGCTTGCGCACGGCGAGGTACTCGGTGATGCGGTCCTTCACGTCGCTCAGCCCTGCGTGCTCGGCGTCGAGGACGGCCCGCGCGCTGCGGATGTCGTACTCGTCCTCGGTCCGCTCGTTCCAGGGCAGTTCGAGCACGGTGTCCAGCCAGGTGCGGATCCAGGAGCCCTCCGGGGACTGGTCGCTGGCCCGCTCCAGCTTCTCGACCTCCTTGAGCGCGGCCTCCCGTACCTTCTCGGGGAGGTCGGCGCCCTCGACGCGGGCCCGGTAGTCGTCGGACTCCTCGCCGTCCTTCTCGCCGTTCAGCTCGCGCAGTTCCTTGCGCACCGCCTCCAGCTGGCGGCGCAGCAGGAACTCGCGCTGCTGCTTGTCGACGCCGTCCTGGACGTCCTTGGCGATGGACTCGGCGACGTCCTGCTCGGCGAGGTGGTCGCGGAGCCAGGTGATGGCCAGCTTGAGCCGTGCCACCGGGTCGGCGGTCTCCAGCAGCTCGACCTTCTGAGCCACGGTCAGGAACGGCGAGTACCCGGAATTGTCGGCGAGGGCCGAGACTCCCTCGATCTGCTGGACCCGGTCGACGACCTGCCAGGCCCCGCGCTTCTTGAGCCAGCTGGTGGCGAGCGCCTTGTACTCCTTGACCAGCTCGGTGACGGACCCGGGCAGCGGGTCGGCGAGCCTTTCGTCGACGCTCTCGCCCTCGACCCAGAGCGCCGCCCCGGGCCCGGTGGTCCCCGCCCCGATCCGGACGCGGCCGACACCGCGGATGAGCGCGCCGGGATCCCCGTCGGAGAGCCGCCCCACCTGCTCGACGGTCCCGAGCACACCGGTGCCGGCGTACTTCCCGTCGACCCGCGGCACGAGCAGCACCCGGGGCTTCCCGCTGCGGACCGCCGCCTGGGCGGCCTCGACGGCCCCCCGCACCTCGGCGTCGGACAGGTCCAGCGGGACGACCATCCCGGGCAGCACGACCTCGTCGTCGAGCGGCAGCACGGGCAGAGTGAGCGTTACGGACGTCGAAGCCATGATCTTCCCTCCGGCAGTGAAGTTGAGCTATGCCGACTCAATGCATGTGCGCCTCCCAATGTTCCCCAACACCCGTTCGCCCCCGGCGAACGCGCACTGCGCCCTGACGCCGGCCGTGGCCCCGCGCGTGCGCGCACCGCGTACGCCAGGTCAGGGCCGGGGCAGGGACCGTACGGCGGCGACCACCACGGCTCCGGGGATCAGCAGCCCGGCCTCCCCCAGCGCGTAGACCAGCCAGTGCGGCATGTCGGCCCAGTGCTCGTAGGGGATGCCGACGGCGATCCCGCTGGCCACCGCGAGAAGACCGCTGAGCAGGAGGGTCGTCCACGCGCACATCGAGACCCTGCGGTTGAGCAGGATCTCGTCCCGCCAATGGCCGGGCGCGAAGGGCGGCTGCGGGCCGGGGAGGGGTTTCCACCAGCAGAGGAAGACCGCCAGCATGAGCGCGGCCCCGCTCGCCCACAGTGCGTCGTCGGACCACGGGGACGCCTGCCGGCGCAGCACCGAGTTGTCGAAGCCGATGGACGACACGATCAGCATCAGCATCGAGAACTGTGCGGCGAACTGGACCAGGCCGCGGAAGAAGTGGACTTCCCCGTGCTGGTTGCGCTCGTACGCCGGCAGCAGCCACGCGAGTGCGGCGATCACCACGACGGCGTCCGCGGCAAGGATCGCCCCGGAGAACAGCTGCTCCGTCGTGGCCCGCAGGCACACCAGCTCGCCCGACGCCAGGGCGTACAGGTACGAGGCCGCCGCAAGTCCGAAGAAGCAGGGGAGCAACAGCCTCAGACCGCGCGAGGCGTGGCCGTCCCCGCCGGGCGGGTTCTTCTCGCCGATCACCACGACGACCCCGGCGAAGACGAAGCCGGCGAAGATGCCGCAGAAGGCGCTCATCGCACTCGCGGACGCGACCGCGCTCCAGTCGGCCGGGCCGCTCTGGCAGGTGTCCGGGGTGAACGGGGCGGTACCCGCATAGGGCGTCATAGCGGCCGATGCTGGCACCGGGGCAGCGGCATCGATCGCGGGTTGGCCGAAAGCTGGTACGTGGGGTGAGGCATTGCGGGGCGCACTCGGCAGGCGCGTGCGCTCCCACTCGCACTCTCTGTGCCACCCCCGGCACTTGACCGTCCCTATGCCCCCGCCGCGATGCGGATGTCGCCCGAGGAGGTCTGGACCGAGACGTGGGACGTGGCCGCCGGGGTTGAGGGGAGGATGTCCTGCTTGCCCGAGTCGGTCGCCGTCGTGATCCGGTACGGGGCCTGCGGGACGCTCAGCGTGACGTTCCCCGAGCTGGTTTCCGCCGTCACCGAGGTCGGCGGCTTCGTGAACGTCAGACGGGCGTCGCCCGAGGAGGAGTGGACCTGTGCGGTCGGACCGTCCAGGCCGGTGGCGGTGACCGACCCCGACGAAGTGTGGACCTTCAGCGGGCCGGCGATGCCCTCGGCCTTCACGTTGCCGGAGGAAGAGGCGAGGTCGGCCGCCGCCACACCGGTCACCGTGACGTTGCCGCTGCTGCTCCCCAGCTTGACCGTGGCCGAGGCCGGGACCTCCAGGCGGTAGTCGATGTAGCAGGTGTCCGTGCAGCCGTCCGTGAACGTGAGGACGCCTCCCGACACCTGCTGGCCCGGCTTCGGCTCCGTGTCCCCGCGGTAGTGGACGGTCCGGTGGACCGTGACCCCCGGGCCGGTGCCGGGGGTCACCTCGATGGAGCCGCTCCGCGCGTCCTTCACCTCGACCGCCGTGACGGCCTCGCCGACCGTGGCATCGGCGGCCGCCTTCTTCTGCTCCGTGTCGTCGAGGGAGCATCCGGAGAGCAGCAATCCGGTGGCGAGAACGGCAACCGCCGTGTGGGCGAGCCGGGATGACGTGATGTGGGAAGGCATGCACACCAGTGTGCCGAGGCGTGATCCACATACAGATGGTGTCCGTACCCGTATCCGGGGTGGTGCTGGCACCACCCCGGCCCCGCCCTGGCCCCCTCCTCAGATGCCGACCGCCCCGTCGATCCGCTCGCGCAGCAGGTCCGCGTGACCGTTGTGGCGTGCGTACTCCTCGATCATGTGGATCAGCACCCAGCGCAGCGACACCTTCCCCCGCCACGCCTCGTCCTCGCCCTCCACGTCCAGGTCGGGCGCGGCGGCCGTGAACGACTCCGCGAAGGCCACCTCGCCCCGCCAGGCCTCCCAGGCCGCCGCAACGGCTCCCGGGCCGGACACCGCCCCGTCGAAGTCGCCGTCGGGGTCCGCCTCCGACGAGAACAGGGCCGGCACCTCCTGCCCGGCCAGGACCTGGCGGAACCAGCGGCGCTCCACGTCGGCGAGGTGCCGGACCAGGCCGAGCAGCGAGAGCGTGGACGGCTCCACCGACCGCAGGGACAGGGGCCCCGCCTCCAGGCCCGCGCACTTCAGCTCCAGCGTTGCGCGCTGCGCTCCCAGGACGTCGGCGAGCATGACCCGCTCGTCGCCCGTCGTGGGCCCGGTGAACCGGTCCTCGGACACTCCGAAGAACTGCGCGCGCCGGCCCGTCACCGCAGGCAGCTCCGGGCGCATGGCCCAGTCCGTCCACGAGCCGTCGTACACGGCCAGGGAGGAGTACCCGGCCAGCGTGGCGCCCAGGGCCAGGACGCACGCCGTGACACCCGAGCCGCAGCTGAAGTACAGCTGCTCCCGGTCACCGGTCAGCGCGGCGAAGGCCTCGCGCAGTTCCCCGGCGGGCCGCATCAGGCCGCCGTCCTTCTGGAGGTCCCCGAACGGCAGGTTCACCGCGCCCGGCATGTGGCCCCCGCGCAGCCCCGGGCGCGGTTCCGGGGCCGTGCCGGTGAAGCGTTCGCGCGTACGGGCGTCCAGTACGACCGCCGCCGGGTCGGCGAGGGCCGCCCCGACGGCGGCGGAGTCCACCAGCAGCCCGGTCCGCGGCCGGGCGGTGAAGGAGCCGCGCGGGCCCTCGTACGCGGGACCGCACTCCTCGACGGGCAGTCCGGCGGCGGTCCAGGCGGGCAATCCGCCGTCCAGGACGGCGGCCCGGCCGAAGCCCATGGCGCGCAGCATCCACCAGGCCCGCGCGCTGGAGTAGATGCCGGCGCCGTCGTAGACGACGACGGTGCTGGCGTCGTCGACGCCGAGCGCGCGTATCGCCTCCTCGAACCTGGCCGCCCCGGGCATGGTGTGCGGGGCCGGGGCGTCGTGGTCGGACAGGGCGCCGTCGAGGTCGAAGGGCCGCGCGCCGGGGATCCGCCGGGCCGCGCCGCGGTGGGCGCCGACGGAGGCGTCGAACACGACGAGGCCCCGCTCGCCGAGGCGGCCGGCCAGCCAGTCCGCCCCGACCAGCGGTCCGGGCAGGGCCGCGTCGGCGGCTTCGGCAGGGCGGGACAGGGTCATACGGCACCTCCGCAGGAGTCGGCGGGCCACGGGGGAGAGCGGCCCGCCGCACATCCTCCTACGGGGGGCCGGCCACCCCGGCAAAGCCTTGTGCCGGGAGGGGAGTTCGCGGGGATCCGCCTACCGGGGGAACGGGGCGAGGTCGGGCTCGACCCAGCCGTTCTTCGCCTCTGCTCCGGCGAGCGTCGCCGGACGGTAGAACCGGGTCAGCAGGCGCTTGTCCAGCAGCGCGGGGTGGTGGCCGGCGAACGCGGCGAAGTCGCTCCCACCGGCCTCACCGGCTTCGGCCACATGGTGTCCGACCAGTTCCACCCAGGCGCGGCTGACGGTGGCGTGGTACTTCTGGGGTGCACCCGCGTAGCGCGCGGTGCGCTGGATCCCGTCGCTGACCAGGCCCACCGCTGCGGGCACGCCGCACCGCCGCACGGCCAGCCACGTCAGGTGCACGTGCTCCCGGTGGCCGAACCGCTCGGCGGTCGCCATCACTTCGGCCATCAGCGCCTCGAACGCGGGCCCGGTGTCGTCGGCCTTCGTCCCGGTCACGGGGACACCTCCGTCAGTGCTTCCAGGCCGGCGCGCAGACCGGCGATCGCGTCGGCGGGCAGCCCGCCCAGAGCGCGCTGCTCCAGGTCGGCGACGGCCCGGCGGATCGTGGCTGCGGCCACCTGTCCGGAGGCGGTGAGCTCGATGAGCACCGCCCTGCGGTCTCCGGGGCGGGTGCCCCGGGTGATGTGGCCGCGCCGTTCCAGGCGGTCGAGCACGCTGGTCAGCGTGGTGGGCCGGGTACCCACGGCCGCCCCCAGTTCGGACACGGTGCGCCCGCGGCCGTCGGCGAGGTTGGCCAGCGCATTGATCTCGGATGCGGTCAGGTCCAGGTCGACCAGCTCCGCGGCGAGCAGCTGGAGGGTGGCGTGGGTGGCCCGCTGGAGCGCCAGCAGGGCGGACCACCCGGATGGCACGGTTTCGGAGTTCACGATTCCGGACTATACGATTTCGTAGCACCGGCTTGCAAGCCGCGCCCCCCGGGCCGCTAGGGTGCGGCCATGGAGCCGGAAACGATCACCGTCCTGGATGCCCGCGAGTGGACCCCCGACCCGGAACCGGTGCACCGGATCCTGGCGGACCTGGTCGCCGGCGGCGCCGCCCTCGGCTGGGTCGAACCGCCCTCGCCGGACGAGGTCGCGCAGCTGCTCGACGACGTGCTGGCGGCGGCCCGGTCCGGGGATGCGGCCCTGCGCGTCGCCCACCTGGGCGGCGGCGTCGTGGGGCTGGGCTACTGGCGGCGCTACGCCCGGCCGACGCACAGGCCGCACGCCGATCTGGAGAAGGTCGCGGTCGACTCCGCCTCCCACGGCCGCGGCATCGGCCGGGCGCTCACCGCAGCCCTGATCGGGGACGCCCGCTCCGCGGGCATCGAGGTCCTCACCCTGGACGCCCGCGGCGACAACACCCACGCCCTGGGGCTCTACCGCTCACTGGGCTTCACCGAGTACGGGCGCCTGCGCGACTTCGTCGCCGTCGGGGACCGCCGCTACGACAAGGTCTTCTACATGCAGGACTTCCGTGTCCGGCGGGCGGCCCGGGCGGTGTAATCGGCCCGTGGCGCCGCCCGGAGGCGGGAAGAACGGCAGACCCGCGCGGGCACGCCGGTGGAGCGAATGCGAAAGGGCTGCGCCTTACGGGCAGTGCCCCGGCCGCGCGTACACCGCGATCCGGGCCCCCCGGACCGCGTCCACCGAGCACAGGTCGAAGTACGAGGCCAGCGCCTGGCGTTTGACCGCCTCCCGGGGGTACGGGTCCAGCGGCTCGTCAGCGGGGTCCATCAGGGCCACCACCCGGGGGGCGTCCACCAGGCGGGCCCGGATCCGCTCCGGCGGCAGCTCCGTGCCCCAGAGGCTGTGCGAAGCCGTCGGGGTGCGGTCCAGGGCCAGGTCTCGCAGTTTCCCGTACACCTGCGGCGAGGACAGCAGCCACTCGCGCCGCCGCGACGGCATGAACAGCACCGCATCCCCCGGCCGGGCCCGTTCCCGGACCGCGGCGGCCACCGCGAGCACGTCGTCCTTGCGGCTCTCGGGGGTGCGCAGCCAGACCGACCACCACCCGAACGGCACCAGCAGCGCGGCCACCATCACCCACGGCCGCCACCCCCGCGCCGCCGCCAGCCGGGTCCCGGCGAGCAGGGCGAGCCCGGCCAGCGCGTAGAGCACGTACCGGTCGACGTACCAGGGGTTCACGAGCGAGACCGTCATCAGCAGCCCGGGCGGCAGCAGCACCAGCGGCAGGGCCACCCGTACGAGCTCCCGTCCGGCCCCCCGCGCGAGCAGCAGCGAGGCCGCCGCGACCACCCCGTACGCCGCCCAGTCCTGCCAGCCGGGCCGCCCGAGCCAGCCCAGTTGCAGCTCCGCCTGCCGCACGCTCGCCACGGCCAGCGGCACCAGCAGGACCGCCACCACCGCCGCGCTCAGGCGCCAGCCGCGCGAGCGCCCCGCGCAGAAGGCGTGCGCGAGCAGGGCCAGTGCCGCGAACTCGTGCAGCCAGCAGCCCAGGAGCAGGACCGCGGTGTACGCGACCCACCGCTCGCGCAGCATCAGGTACGTCGCCCACACCACGGCCGCCGCGACGAGGGCGTACGAGCGGCCCTCCTGGGCGTACATCTGCACGGGCGGCAGCACGGCGTAGACCGCGCCGGAGCACAGTGCGGCCCGCTCCCCCGCGAGCCGGTGGGCGACGGCCGCCACCCCGGCGGCCGCGAGGGCGGTGGCGGCGACGGAGGGCAGGCGCAGCGCCCACAGGCCGCCGGTCGCCGGCCCGCCGCCGTCCCACGCCTGGAACACCGCGTGCATCAGCAGGTAGTACAGCCCGTGCACGGCGTCGACCTGGCCGAGCAGCTCCCAGATCGCGCCGAGCGGCCGGTGCGCCACCTGCCAGGTGACGGACTCGTCGCGCCACATGCTGCCGCCGCGGCGCAGCCCCCGGAGGCCGAGGAGGGCGGCGAGCAGCGGCGGCAGCCAGCGCCAGGCGGCGATGCGGCGGATGTCGTCCTCCCGGTGCTTTCCGCAGGGGTGGTGCCGACTCCATACTCGGGGTCGGCCCGAAAACCTCCGGGGGTGGGTGTGCGCGCGTTCCGAGCGGTGGCGGCGGTACTGCTGAGTGTGGCGGTCCTGGGCGGGTGCGGCCCGGGGAACGGCGGATCGGACGACAAGCCGGCCGCGAGCCCCTCGTCCGGTGGCGCCGGTACGGCGTCCGCTTCGGCGCAGCCGTCTCCCGGACCGGCGTCGAGCGTGAGCGGCGCTCCGACGGGGAAGCCGACGAGCACGCCGACGGCCTCGGCCGCGCCCCTCCCGCCGGGGCCCTCCTCGGCGCTGGAACGCCTGGTCACGGTCACCCGCAGCGGCGGTTTCGCCGGGACGACGAGCAGCCTGCTGGTCAAGGGCGACGGTTCGTGGACCCGGCTGGACGGGCAGGCCAAGCCGGCGGGCTCCGGGAAGCTGTCACCGGACGGGGTGACGAAGTTGCGCGCCGCGCTCGGGGACGCGGACTTCGCGCACCTGCCGCGGATCCCGACGAGCGGCCCGACGGTCTTCGACGGGTACTCCTACGTCTTCGTGCACGGCGGCTACGAGGTGGCCGCCGACCAGGGGTCGCTGACGCCGCGCCTGCAGAACGTGCTGGACGCACTGCCCCCGTTCGAACACTAGGCCCACCGCCGCGCGTCGGCCGTGTTCCCCCACGGACACGGGCTGCCTCTGTAGGGGGTCGACAAAAGCACGCGGTGGCCGATGATCACTGCGCACCGGGTGGCCGTGCAGTGAAGGGACGGCCACCCGGCATCACCGCCCATATCCCCATTCCCGCCATAATCGGAATCACTGCTTCCGCTGGTTTCCCTGTCTGAACCCCGCATAGCCGCAGGCCGGTGCCTCCTCTACGCTGCACCCCTACCACGCGGATCTTCAGGGGCGGGACATGGAACAGACACACACCACCCATAGCGGCGCCGCGGCCACCCCAGGCGCTCAGCGGCGCGTGCTCGTGGTCGAGGACGACCGCACGATCGCCGACGCCATCGCGGCCCGGCTGCGCGCCGAGGGCTTCCAGGTACAGGCCGCGTTCGACGGCCCGGCCGCCGTGGCGGCGGCCGAGAGCTGGCAGCCCGAGCTGCTGGTCCTCGACGTCATGCTGCCCGGCTTCGACGGCCTCGAAGTCTGCCGCCGGGTCCAGGCACAGCGGCCGGTGCCGGTGCTGATGCTCACCGCGCGCGACGACGAGACCGACATGCTGGTCGGACTCGGGGTCGGCGCGGACGACTACATGACGAAGCCGTTCTCTATGCGCGAGCTCGCCGCCCGGGTCCACGTCCTGCTGCGGCGAGTGGAGCGGGCCACCCTGGCCGCCACCGCCCCGCGCGGGGCCACCCTGCGCCTCGGCGACCTGGAGATCGACCACGCCCAGCGCCGGGTCCGGGTGCAGACCGAGGACGTGCACCTCACGCCGACCGAGTTCGACCTGCTGGTGTGCCTGGCCGGGACCCCGCGGGCGGTGCTCTCGCGCGAGCAGCTGCTCGCCGAGGTGTGGGACTGGGCCGACGCGTCCGGGACCCGTACGGTCGACAGCCACATCAAGGCCCTGCGCCGGAAGATCGGGGCGGAGCGGATCCGTACGGTCCACGGCGTCGGGTACGCCCTGGAGACCCCGGCCCAGGCGTGAGCGGCGGGCGCCCGCCGGGAGGGCTGCGGCCCTTCTCGCCGTTCTCGATCAAGACCAAGCTGGGCACGCTCGTCGTGGTGTCGGTCTTCATCACGACCGGCCTGCTGATGGTCGCCCTGCGCACGGACACCGAGCTGCGCTTCATCACGGTGTTCTCGGTGATCGCCTCGATGCTGATCACCCAGTTCGTGGCACACAGCCTGACGGCGCCGCTGGACGACATGACCCGGGTGGCCCGGGCGATATCCCACGGGGACTACACGCGCCGGGTGCGCGGGGCCGGGCGCCGCGACGAGCTGGGTGACCTGGCCTCCACGATCAACCTGATGGCGGACGACCTGGAGGCGGTGGACCGGCACCGCAAGGAGCTGGTCGCCAACGTCTCGCACGAGCTGCGCACGCCGATCGCGGCGCTCCGCGCGGTGCTGGAGAACGTGGTGGACGGGGTCTCCGAGGCCGATCCGGAGACCATGCGGACGATGCTGAAGCAGACCGAGCGCCTGGGGCGGCTCGTGGAGACCCTGCTGGACCTGTCCCGGGTGGACAACGGCGTGGTCCCGCTGAAGGCCCGCCGCTTCGAGGTGTGGCCGTACCTGTCGGGGGTCCTGAAGGAGTCCGGCCTCGCGGCCGCCGGCCGGCCGGGGCTGCTCTCCGGGTCGGGCGGGCACACCCGCAACGACGTGCACCTGCACCTGGACGTGTTCCCGCCCGAGCTCACCGCGTACGCGGACGCCGAACGCCTGCACCAGGTGGTGGCGAACCTGATCGACAACGCGGTCAAGCACAGCCCGCCGCACGGCCGGGTCACGGTCCGCGCCCGGGGCGGCGACGCGCCCGGAAGCCTGGCGCTGGAGGTACGGGACGAAGGCCCCGGCATCCCGGAGTCCGAGCGGCACCGGGTCTTCGAGCGGTTCAACCGGGGCAGCGCGAACGGCGGCGACGGTGGCACCGGACTGGGGCTCGCGATCGCCCGCTGGGCCGTCGGCCTGCACGGAGGGCACATCGGAGTGGCCGAATCGTCACGCGGCTGCCGCATCCTTGTCACGCTTCCGGGCAGTTCGCAGGCGCCGCATTGACGTAGGGTTCGAGTGCGTAGGACATGATCTCGGCCACATGTGCCCGGGGTCCGTCAGGGGTGCGAAGCCATGGGGGCCGCAACCACGCTGCCGCCTACCCGAACCAGGCTGGTTTCCCGCCATTCAGAGCGGCGAAACCCGCCGTTCGGTGTGACCTACGTGACGGAAGTCCCGCCCGGTCTGCATCCAGCGCCGCGGGAGGCGTAGCCTTTATTCCCGCTGTCCATACCTTGTGAAGCGGAAGAGGGCGGTTGCCGCCGTGTCGCCACAGTCCCCCAGTAACCCGAGCACCACGACCGAAGCAGCAGAGGGCGGGAAGACCCCTGCCTCAGGCTTCGGTGCCAACGAGTGGCTCGTCGACGAGATCTATCAGCAGTACCTCCAGGACCCGAATTCGGTCGACCGGGCCTGGTGGGACTTCTTCGCCGACTACAAGCCGGGGGGCACTGTGTCTCCGGTGAAGCCGGAAGAGCCCAAGAAATCCCCGACGACGGACGGCGCCTCCGCACAGGCCGCCCCTGCCGTCGCCGCAGCCCCGCAGGTCTCCGACGCCGCCGCCACGGGGGCGGCGAGCGCCGCCGCGCCCTCTCCTGCCGCCGCGCCCACACCTGTGTCAGCTCCTGCCCCTGCTCCTGCCACCCCCTCTGGTGCCCCTGCTGTGACTGTCACCTCCCAGGCCCAGGCCGCCGCCCCGGCCGCCGCCGCCCCCGTCGCCGCCCAGAAGGCCGCGCCCGCCACCGAGGCCCCGGCGGGCCCCGAGCTGGTGACGCTCCGCGGCCCCGCCGCTGCGGTCGCCAAGAACATGAACGCCTCCCTCGATGTGCCGACGGCCACGTCCGTCCGCGCCGTCCCGGTGAAGCTGCTGTTCGACAACCGCATCGTCATCAACAACCACCTGAAGCGCGCCCGGGGCGGGAAGATCTCCTTCACGCACCTGATCGGCTACGCGATGGTGCAGGCGATCAAGGCCATGCCGTCGATGAACTACTCCTTCGCGGAGAAGGACGGCAAGCCCACCCTGGTCAAGCCCGACCACGTGAACTTCGGCCTCGCCATCGACCTGGTGAAGCCCAACGGCGACCGCCAGCTCGTCGTCGCCGGCATCAAGAAGGCCGAGACCCTCAACTTCTTCGAGTTCTGGCAGGCGTACGAGGACATCGTCCGCCGCGCCCGCGTCGGCAAGCTGACGATGGACGACTTCACCGGCGTCACCGTCTCGCTGACCAACCCCGGCGGCCTGGGCACCGTCCACTCCGTGCCCCGCCTGATGCCCGGTCAGTCCGTCATCATGGGCGTCGGCTCGATGGACTACCCGGCCGAGTTCCAGGGCACCTCCCAGGACACCCTGAACAAGCTGGGCATCTCCAAGGTCATGACCCTGACCTCGACCTACGACCACCGGGTCATCCAGGGCGCGGCCTCCGGCGAGTTCCTGCGCATCGTCGCGAACTTCCTCCTCGGCGAGAACGGCTTCTACGACGACGTCTTCGAGGCCCTGCGCATCCCGTACGAGCCGGTCCGCTGGTTCCGGGACATCGACGCCTCGCACGACGACGACGTCACGAAGGCCGCCCGCGTCTTCGAGCTGATCCACTCCTACCGGGTCCGCGGCCACGTCATGGCCGACACCGACCCGCTGGAGTACAAGCAGCGCAAGCACCCCGACCTCGACATCACCGAGCACGGCCTCACCCTGTGGGACCTGGAGCGCGAGTTCGCGGTCGGCGGCTTCTCCGGCAAGTCGATGATGAAGCTCCGCGACATCCTCGGCGTGCTGCGCGACTCGTACTGCCGCACCACCGGCGTCGAGTTCATGCACATCCAGGACCCGAAGCAGCGCCGCTGGATCCAGGACCGCATCGAGCGCCCGCACTCCAAGCCGGAGCGCGAGGAGCAGCTGCGCATCCTGCGCCGCCTGAACGCGGCGGAGGCCTTCGAGACCTTCCTGCAGACGAAGTACGTCGGCCAGAAGCGGTTCTCCCTGGAGGGCGGCGAGTCCGTCATCCCGCTGCTCGACGCCGTCATCGACTCGGCCGCCGAGGCCCGCCTCGACGAGGTCGCGATCGGCATGGCCCACCGCGGCCGCCTGAACGTCCTCGCCAACATCGTCGGCAAGTCGTACGCGCAGATCTTCCGCGAGTTCGAGGGCAACCTCGACCCGAAGTCCATGCACGGCTCCGGCGACGTCAAGTACCACCTGGGCGCCGAGGGCACCTTCACGGGCCTGGACGGGGAGCAGATCAAGGTCTCGCTCGTCGCCAACCCCTCGCACCTGGAGGCCGTCGACCCGGTCCTGGAGGGCGTCGTCCGCGCCAAGCAGGACGTCATCAACAAGGGCGGCACGGACTTCACCGTCCTGCCCGTCGCCCTGCACGGTGACGCGGCCTTCGCCGGCCAGGGTGTCGTCGCCGAGACGCTGAACATGTCGCAGCTGCGCGGCTACCGCACCGGCGGCACCGTCCACGTCGTGATCAACAACCAGGTCGGCTTCACCGCCGCCCCGGAGTCCTCGCGTTCGTCGATGTACGCGACCGACGTGGCCCGCATGATCGAGGCGCCGATCTTCCACGTGAACGGCGACGACCCGGAGGCCGTGGTCCGCATCGCGCGGCTCGCCTTCGAGTTCCGCCAGGCGTTCAACAAGGACGTCGTCATCGACCTCATCTGCTACCGCCGCCGCGGTCACAACGAGTCGGACAACCCGGCGTTCACGCAGCCGCTGATGTACGACCTGATCGACAAGAAGCGCTCGGTGCGCAAGCTGTACACCGAGTCCCTCATCGGTCGCGGCGACATCACGCTGGAAGAGGCGGAGCAGGCGCTCCAGGACTTCCAGGGCCAGCTGGAGAAGGTCTTCGCGGAGGTCCGCGAGGCCGCCACGCAGCCCGCCGGCGCCCCGGTGCCGCCCGCGCAGACCGCGCAGGAGTTCCCGGTCACGGTGAACACCGCCATCTCGCAGGACGCCGTCAAGCGGATCGCCGAGTCCCAGGTCAACATCCCCGAGCACGTCACCGTGCACCCGCGTCTGCTGCCGCAGCTGCAGCGCCGTGCCGCGATGATCGACGACGGCACCATCGACTGGGGCATGGGCGAGACCCTCGCCTTCGGCTCGCTGCTGATGGAGGGCACCCCGGTCCGGCTGTCCGGCCAGGACTCCCGCCGCGGCACGTTCGGCCAGCGCCACGCGGTGCTCATCGACCGGGAGACCGGCGAGGACTACACCCCGCTGCAGTACCTCTCGGACGAGCAGGCCCGCTACAACGTCTACGACTCGCTGCTCTCCGAGTACGCGGCCATGGGCTTCGAGTACGGCTACTCGCTGGCCCGCCCGGACGCGCTGGTCCTCTGGGAGGCCCAGTTCGGTGACTTCGTCAACGGTGCGCAGACCGTCGTCGACGAGTTCATCTCCTCGGCTGAGCAGAAGTGGGGCCAGACCTCCGGCGTCACGCTGCTGCTGCCGCACGGCTACGAGGGCCAGGGCCCGGACCACTCGTCCGCGCGTCCCGAGCGCTTCCTCCAGATGTGCGCGCAGGACAACATGACGGTCGCCATGCCGACCCTGCCGTCGAACTACTTCCACCTGCTGCGCTGGCAGGTCCACAACCCGCACCACAAGCCGCTCATCGTCTTCACCCCGAAGTCGATGCTGCGTCTGAAGGCTGCGGCGTCGAAGGCGGAGGAGTTCACGAGCGGTTCGTTCCGTCCGGTCATCGGCGACACCACGGTGGACCCGAACGCGGTCCGCAAGGTCGTCTTCTGCGCGGGCAAGGTCTACTACGACCTGGAGGCCGAGCGGGAGAAGCGCGGCATCACGGACACCGCGATCATCCGCATCGAGCGGCTGTACCCGCTGGCGGGTGCCGAGATCCAGGCGGAGATCGCCAAGTTCCCGAACGCGGCCAAGTACATCTGGGCGCAGGAGGAGCCGGCGAACCAGGGTGCGTGGCCGTTCATCGCGCTGAACCTGATCGACCACCTCGACCTGGCGGTCGGCGCGGACGTCCCGGCGGGCGAGCGCCTGCGGCGCATCTCGCGCCCGCACGGCTCGTCCCCCGCGGTGGGCTCCGCCAAGCGCCACCAGGCGGAGCAGCAGCAGCTGATCAACGAGGTCTTCGAGGCCTAGTCGCTGCGCTGAGCTGAGCAGTTGGAAGGCCCGGTCCCATTGGGGGCCGGGCCTTCCGGCTGTCCGGGGGGCTCCGCCGGCTCGGGGCCTTGCCCGTGTCTCTCATGGCCCGCGTTCCCGGCTGTCCGGGGGGCTCCGCCGGCTCGGGGCCTTGCCCGTGTCTCTCATGGCCCGCGTTCCCGGCTGTTCGCGGGGCTTCGCTTGCGGCGGCGAGGATGGGCGCGGTGAAACGCCGTACGGGGTCGCGAGCAGCGGCATTCCGCTGAGCCGGGTCGGCCGCGAGGGCGGTGGCTCCCGGAGGGCGGCACCCGATCACCCCGGATCAGGGAGGGCTTGGGGGTTTCCCGTCAGTCCCATCGTCCTTCCGGTGCGGGCCGGCCCGTCAAGGGCGCTCCCTGCGGTCGCGTCGCTCCGCGATGGCCTGCGGCCACCCTTGACCGACCGTCCCACCCCGGAAAGACAAGGACTGCCGGGAAGCCCCCAAAAGAGCGGCACGGGTCAGAGGGCCATGAGCGGGGAGATCAGGGAGCGGCTGCCCGGTCCCCGGGGCGGCAGCCGGCCAAGCACCACCGCCCGGCAGGCCGGCGTCGGAGGCTCGGGCATCGGGCAGACTCGCGCCCGGGGCCCACAAGCAGGCGGGCCCCGGGCCGGTGGCAGCCCTACCCGCACGAAACAGCGACCAGCAGCGCATCGGGAGCCACCGGTCGCATCCGATCGCTACGCGCTCCTCGCCGACGGCGTCCGACCCCCGTCCTGGGCTGGACATAAGCCGCCACGGATCGCTACGCGGCTGAGGTGACCTGGCGTCAGTCAACCCGGCACGAGCCGATGATGAACCGCCCGCGCGGCTGGGCGGGGCCGGCGCAACCGGTGGCTATGCAGGCCAGATGGAGAAACGGTTGGAGCCGTTGTTGCCGGTAGGCAAGAAGCCGGGCCTGACTTGGAAGCGGATCTCCGAGCAGTCGCAGGCCGAGGCCGATACGAAGGGCCGTGCCCGGCGAGACGTGGGGCTCCTGATCTTGCCGGACGCCCATTCCTTCCACGGCATCCCGACTACGCTTGCCATGGTCACGGCCAAGATCGAACGAGGGGGGCACACCCATGCCGTACGAGACCGGCGCGAAGGTGAAGCTGACCAGGGATGTGCAGCTCACCGCGAACGACACGGCGGCCAGGATCGGCTTCCCCGGTCCGCTGTGCCTGGCCGAGGGCTTGGAGGGCATCGTCACGGGCTCGGCAGAGGAAGCCGGCGGCATGGCCCAGGACGGGCTCGCGGAATTCGAACGGCGAGTCGGCGGCGTCCAGTTCGATGGCTTCACGGCCGGCGTGATCGACAACCTCCGTCAGCAGATCACCCGGCACGGAGGGTTCGGCGCCGGAGTCGGCGCTCAGATCAGATACAGGGTGCGCTTCGAGAACGGGTTCGTTCTGGGCGGTCTTGAAGAAGGCTGGCTGACCCGAGCCTGAGTGCCTGCCACCGCGCCCCCGCCGGCCGGCGGGGGCGCGGTCTCTGTGGCCTCACCGGCCAACGTGCGGGTGCGGTCCTCCTCAAACCGGGTATGCAATCGAGCCCAGCGGCGGGCAGGGAATGAGCATGGTGCCGGCGCCGGGGCGTTCGACGAAAGCACGGGCCTCGGCGGCCCGCAGGCGCTGGGAATCCAGCCCGTCGGCGTGCCAGGCGTCGCGCCTGGCACGGTCGTAGTCCCACGAGTCGTCGATGAGACTGAGGCTGGTATTGCCGGAGCTGCGCTGGAACTCCGCTTTCAGGGCGGCCTGTTGGAGTGCGGTCTGGACCGCGGCGAGATCGATGCGGGTGATCAGGACGCCGGGGGTGTTCGGTTCCCGGGTCGGCATGGGGGCCTGCGGGAGCGGCGACACCCCGGTGTCGAGGCGGCCGATGTTGTCGACGGCCGCTGTCTGGGCGTCCTGCGACATGAGCTGCATTTCCTGGTGCAGCCAGAAGAACTCGTCGAGGTCGGCCTGGGTGATGCGCATCCGCTGGTACAGGGCCCGGAAGCGGGGATCGTCGTGCAGCGGACGTATGGGGGCGACGTGGAGCGCCACGCAGTCGTTGTAACCGGCTGCCACCGCGGCGTCGAGGTGGAAGATCGCCTGGTCCGCCTCTCCGCGCAGGACGGCCAGGACGCCGAGGCTCGCGTGGCCCGCGGCGACGAGCCAGGTGCCGTCGGGACCGAGCGCCGTGGCGCGCACGACGACGTCGTGGAAGCCCGCGGTGCCCACCGCGGCGGGACCATTGGTCATGACCTCCACCAGCAGTTCGTGAACACGGGCGGCCAGTGAGTTGACGGTGTCGACCATGGATCTCCTCGGACCTCGGTGGTGAAGAGCGTAAAAGGTGTTGGGTCTCTGACAACCCCCGTGTACATGACGGGCGGACGGGGTGAGCGGTTCCTGCTCGGGCCGGGCCGCGATCACGGCTGGCATCGGCTTCTGGGCCTGCTCGACCGCCGGTTGGGTCTTGGCAGAGGGAGAGCGTGTCGGCTCAGCGGCCCCGCAGCTCGGGGTGGTGGCGCAGGATCAGGACGTTCATGTCACTGACGCGCGAGCGGTCGCGCTCCACGTGGGCCTGGAAACGGGCCAGGACGTGCGCGGCGCACTCGGTGCAGTCACCCGGGGGGGGACCGGCAGCCGCGGGAACAGGTCGGCAGCCTCCACTACACGGCCTCGATGTTGGCCACGGCCGCGGAGATCTCCCGGCCGGAGGGGCCCCGCACGTACGCCAGCTCCACCCAGTGCTGACGAGCCGGTGTATCGGAGACGTCCTCCCGGACCACCGCCATGAGCTCCCCTTCGACGCCGGACGCGATATCCCGCACCCGCCGGTGGAGCAGTGCGTGAGGGACCTCCTCGAAGGGGCGGGGTACTGCTTCATGCATCACGGGGGTCTCACTCCCTGCCTCGTCTGCGGGTGGTGAGACGAGTGTGGGAGCACGACAAGGCCCCGACTATCACGACATATTGATAGTCGGGGCCAAGGCTTCGCACAGCGCTATGCGCCCAGCCAGGACCCGTACGACAGGAAGGAGTCGGGGAGTTGGCGGCGGGCCGCCTCCAGGCCCGCGTAGGTCTCGCGGACCGTCTGGTGGTACCGGGCCTGTTGCGGCGCGGACTTTCTCGCGTTCAACAGGTTCTGGAACGACCCGTCGAGGTCCCC
This sequence comes from Streptomyces sp. NPDC097981, assembly GCF_040302565.1. Taxonomy (NCBI): domain Bacteria; kingdom Bacillati; phylum Actinomycetota; class Actinomycetes; order Kitasatosporales; family Streptomycetaceae; genus Streptomyces; species Streptomyces sp. NPDC097981. The sequence continues at coordinate 243,892 of NZ_JBEORW010000003.1, read as the reverse complement.
CGTCCACATCTGTGCCCGGGCCAGCTCTGCGTAGTGGTGCGACCGGCGGGACTTGGGCCAGTCGGCCGGGATCGTCACGCTGCGGCCCGTCTGCGCGGCCCGCCCGTACTCGTCGAGCTCCGCGAGCACGCTGACGCGGTGTACCGCAACGTTTGTCGGTCCGAACGCAAGCCAGTGCGTACTGACGGCCTCGCCCGTGCCCACCGCGATCCGCTCCGCTTCGGCGAGGTGGCCCTCGGCCCGGCCTCCGTCCTTCGACCGGCCGGCCATCACCGCTGCGCCAAGGTGCAGCTGCCCCGTGACGACATCCCGTTCCCGGGACGGGTCCGCCTGCGTCAGGGTGCGCAGTCCGAGGTCCACCAGGCGCTCCCCGGTGCGGTACTCGCCGTCCCTGAGGTAGGTGAGGGCGCGCATGTACCGGTACATGCCGCCGAACACCGCGTCCGAGCCCCGCTCGGCCGCCCAGTCCATGCGGGCGAGGGCCAGTGCGGCGAGGTCGTAGTAGCCGAGCTTGCTGGCGACGTCGTAGGCGGTGCGGTACAGGCTGGCCAGCAGCAGCCACCGGTCCCGGCCAGGCGCCGCGTGGGCGGCCGTGGTCGCCTCTTGGATGAGTCCGGGGAGCTGGCTGGCGGTTTGCTTGATCTCCCCGGCCCGGACCGCGACGAGGAGGGCCTCGGCGTCGTCGGTGAGGAGCCGGTGCACTCTCGGGGTGATGTCCGGGTCGGCGCCGAGATCGTACACATCGAGGGCCTCGCGGATCGGCCGGATCAGGATGTCCAGCTCGTCGGCCCGGAGTTCGGTGGCGTACGGCTGTCCGGTGATCGTGTCGACGGACACCCGAAGTGCGCGGGCCACCGCGGCGATCAGGTGCGGGCTGGCCGGGATGACGCCCTGTTCGGTCTTGGTGTAGGTGCTGTACGGGACCTGGGACAGATCCGATACGGCCTGCTGGGTGAGGTGGCGTTCGAGGCGCAGGCGCTTCATGCGCGCGCCGGTGTGGTCGTTCGGTAGAGAGTGCATGCTGGCTCCCGTTCAGACTCGACACTTGAACGGTACCGGCACACGCCAGAATCCCCTTCCCGGTCCAACGGCCCATGCCGTTTTGGATGGCGCAACGGCCTCGGCGTGTGCGTCGAGACGTGAGAAGGAGAGACAGTGGCTGACGATCTGTCCGCGGTGGCGCGCTTCCTCTACGAGGCGGGCACGCTCAAGCACAGCCGCCGTACCGGTTGGTGGATGGCCGGCGTCAACACCCCCGAGAGCGTCGCCGAGCACTCGTGGCGGACGTCGCTGATCGCGTCGGTCATCGCGAAGCTGGAGGGCGCCGATCCCGCCCGTGCCGCGTTCCTCGCCGTGTGGCACGACACCCAGGAGACCCGGACCGGGGACGTCAACCACCTCGGGAAGAAGTACGCGCCGGCCGGCGACCCGCAGGCCGTGACCGCCGACCAGACCGCGGGCATGCCCGACGTGCTTGCCTCGGCGATCCGGGAGCTGGTCGCCGAGTACGAGGCGAAAGACTCACCCGAGGCGATCTGCGCGCGTGACGCGGACAAGCTGGAGTGCATGCTCCAGGGCATCGAGTACAAGGCCCAGGGCCACGAGAACGCGCAGCGGTGGATCGACAGCAGCCGGGCCCGGCTCACGACCGGTACAGGGCGGCGACTGGCCGACGAACTGCTCGCACAAGGACCGTTGGACTGGCTGCGGAACGCCCTCGGCGAGAAGGCCTGACACCATGGATGGCCATCCGCTCACGCACCCTTGGGGCGCCCAGCCCCGGACGGCCGTCGGACGCCGTCGACGAGGAGCGCGTAGCGATCGGATGCGATCAGTGACTCCTGATGGGCTGCTGGTCGCTGTTTCGTGCGGGTAGAGCCGCCACCGACCCGGAAGCCCATGGCGATGTGCCCCGGGCGGGGATCTGCCCGGGTCGGGCCCGCATCCTGACGGGCCGGGGTGGTGGCCCTTGAGCGGATGCTGCCCCCGGGAACCGGGCAGCCGATCCCTGAACTGCCCGCTCATGGCCCTCTGACCCGTGCCGTTCTTTTGGGGGTTTCCCGGCAGTCCTTGTCTTTCCGGGGTGGGACGGTCGGTCAAGGGTGGCCGCAGGCCATCGCGGAGCGACGCGACCGCAGGGAGCGCCCTTGACGGGCCGGCCCGCACCGGAAGGACGATGGGACTGACGGGAAACCCCCGAGCCCTCCCTGATCCGGGATGACGGGATGCCGCACCCCGAAGTCGGCACCCCCACAGCCGGAAGGCCCGGGCCAGCCGATGATCTTACCGATTTCTGACGCACCCTCTTGGGACGCCCACAAGTCCCCTGTTGCCTCTAGCGTGTTCGTACATCCCCGAGTGCGACCGGTCGGCGCAAGCCGCACCCGATGCCGATTCGACTCTGGGGAAGCCCGAAATTTCGTGAGAAGGCGGAAAAATGATGGTCGAGACGCTTCCCCTCTGCGCTTACCCGGAGTGCACCAACCACCCCGAGGCGCCGACGCCCGGCAACCCCGAGCCCCGGTACTGCGCTCACCCCGACCACAACGCGCTGGGCGCGTTCCGCAAGTTCCGGGCCAAGCGGCAGCAGCGCAAGGACGAGAAGCGCCAGGCGGCCGAGGCCAAGAAGGCGGCCAGGACGGCGCCCGCCGCGGACGCCCTTCCCATCGAGCGGACGATGGAGTCCGCGATGGAAGCCGCTGTGGAAGCCGCGATGTCGGGCATGGACGGATCCGGCCCTCGCGCCGACCTCGTGGCACTCATCTCCCAGCTGTCCACGGACCTGCCGGGCTACATCGAGGAACTGGCCATCATCACGGACTCGGCCGCCGCCGAGGAACGCATCCGGACCGTGACCCAGGCCGCGGCCCAGCGGACCCTGGACGCCGAACAGCGCACCGCACTGGCGGAGGAGGCCGCGGACATGGCCGTCGCCCAACTGGACGTGGCCAAGCACCGGTTCGAGGAGGAGGCGGACAAGATCCGCCAGGAGGCCGCGCAGCAGGTGGCGGACGTGGCGTTCGTACGGGCCGAGCTGGAGCGCTACCGCGAGCGGGTCGCCCAGCTGGAGGAGCGACTCGACACGGTACGCGAGGAGGCGGACACGGCCCGCCGGGAGCGCAGCGAGCTCGCACGGCAGGCCGAACAGCACCGGTGCGAGGTCTGACGACCGCCCCCGAACCGCCAGGATCGAGACAACGGCGACGGCGAGTTTCAGCCTCAGGGATTTACGGATCAATGCGCCGATTAGCCAGAGCTCCGCCGATGCGCCTCTCACGCACTCACAGGCCGGTCCATTCACATGTCGCAGCACAGAATCACCGCAACTGGAGGAAACGCGTCTCGAACCGTCAAGCGGACCACCAGGCTGGCAACGGTCGCCGGGATGGTGGCAGCTGTCAGCGCGGGAATGGTCGTGACCGCACCTGCGAGCCAGGCGGCACCGCTCGCGGCCTTCCGCCTCAGCAACTTCTCGGCAACCATCGCGAACGTCTGCGTCCACACGGACGTCGCAGTGAAGTGCTCGGGAAACATAGCGGCAGGAAAGAGCACGGTTTACAAGGTGGAGTACAAGGGGCCGCAGCACTGGTACTGCACTTCGACCGCGAAAGGACTGACCGGCGCCGCCAGCACTCCTTATTTCAGCCGGGACGACGTCAAGGAATGCGCGGAGGTCGGCAACATTTTCGGAGCCAGCATCCAGCTCAAGTGACCACCACCGGGGTCTCCGAAAATCGTCTCCGCCTCATATTACGGCCGAGCAATCGGGATAACTCCAGCGCCGTCGTCACATCGAACGACGGCTGAGAATCCCGCCGCCCGGCCTCATGGCCAGTGCCGCCACGAGACCGGGCGCCGGACGCAACCCAGGCGTACCGCGTCCGCCGGCTACGGCTGCGGCTCGAAGTCCCAGTACGGGCGGTTCTGCTGGCGGGCCGAGACCGTGTGGACGTGTTGGGGGCCCAGGGTGCGGGTCAGGGCCTTGATTCCCGCGTCCTCGTGTTTCTGGGCCTCCACGTCCTCGCGGACCGAGCGGAGGTCCGCCGCCAGGGCGATCTGGGCGCTCAGGGTCATCGGGTGGTCCGGGCCCAGGACCTGTTCGCAGCCGCGGAGGGTTTCGCGGCTCAGGTCCAGGGCGTCCGCGAGGCGGCCCGTGATGTTGCGGTGGCCGGTGGCGTTCAGGGCGCAGCCCAGGGTCCACGGGTGGCGGTCGCCGACCGCGCCGCGCATGCCGACCAGGGCCTGTTCCGCCAGGTTGAGGGCCTCGACCCGTTCGCCCTGTGCGCGCAGGACGAGGCCGAGGTTGCCGACCGTACCGATGCTGTACGGGTGGGCCAGCCCGAGCTGCGTCTGGTAGCCGCGGACGACCTCCTCGGAAATCCGGCGGGCCTCGCCGATGTCCCCGTACTCCCGCAGGTAGGTGGCGTAGTCCGAGGCCACCATCAGCGTCCAGGGGAACTCGGCGCCGAAGACCCGGGTGGAGCGCTCCAGGACGCTGCGCAGCCTGGCCCCGGCGCCGGGGATGTCCCCGGAGCGGCGCAGGCACATGCCGAGGTTGTGCTCGGCGCGCAGGGTCTGGGGGTGGTTGACGCCCAGCACCTGGGAGTTGAGCTTGAGGCCCTGTTCCTGCCGGGCGAGGGCTTCGCGGTAGCGGCCCATCAGGCGCAGCCCCATCGCGCAGCCGATGCCGGAGGAAAGCGTGGCGATGTGCCGTACGCGCAGGACACGTTCGCGGCGGCGCAGGGTGTCGAGGTCGGCGTCGTAGGCCTCCTGGTAGCGGCCCAGCAGCCGGAGCGCGACGGCGACGTTGTTCTCGGCGTTGAGGGTGGTGGAGTCGTCCTCGCCGAGGAGCTCGCGGTAGCGCGCGAAGGCGTGCTCCAGCAGTTCGCGGGCCTGCTCGAACTTGGCGGTGGCGAGCAGCACCCCGGCGTACGTGCTGGTGGCGCGCAGGGTCTCCAGGTCCCGGTCGCCCCGTTCGGCGAGCATCCGGTCGGCGACCGATTTGGCGAGGATCTCGGCGCGCTTGAAGTGCCCGAGCATCCGCAGGGCTCCGCCGTAGTGGTAGCTGAGCTCGCGGACCTGGTCGTGGTGGTCGCCGAGCATCGTGCGCCACACCGCGTCGGTCTGTTCGGCGAGCCGCAGGCAGGTGCGGTACTCGCCGGCGAGGATCAGGTAGCGCAGGCAGTGCAGCAGGAAGGTCTGGATCCGCGGGTTGCTGCTGGTCAGCACGCCGGCGGTCTCCAGATGCGGGATCAGCTCGGCGTAGCGGGGCCACAGCCGGGAATCGGAGGGCCGGCCCGGGTCGGCGGCGGCCAGGACCTGCCGGACGGCGCGGGAGAGCGGCTCGGCCTCCTCCTCGGAAAGGTTCTCGCGGACGATCCCGTGCACCATGCGGTGCAGCTGCACCGTCTCCAGGCCGCCGCCCTCCTCCACCGACAGGTCGGAGTATTCGAGGCGGACGACGGAGAACTGGACGAGCTTGTTGAGGGCGGCGTTCCACCGGATCTGGTCGTTGATCAGCCCGGCGAGCTGCTCGGGCACGTCGTCGGCGGGGAACTCGCGCAGCAGCCGCAGCGGCACCGGCCCGGGGGCGAAGAACACGAACAGCCGCAGCAGGGCGAGCGCGTCAGGAAAGTTCTCCCGGACGTTGTTCAGCAGTATCGCGAGGGCGGTGGGAAAGGGCAGCGGGTAGTCGTCGGAGACGGTGACGGCCTCCCGGGAGTCCAGTCGGCGCTGGAGCAGGCCCAGGTAGTCGCCCACCGTCAGCGGGGAGTCGGCGAGCCAGCCGGCGGTCTGGTCGAGGGCGAGGGGGTAGTCCTCCAGGGCCTCGGCGAGCTGGTCGGCCTCCTCGCCGGTGAGCCGGCGGGCCCGGCGGCGGATGAAGGTGACGGACTCGGGCCGGGCGTACAGCGGGACTTCGACGAGGCTGGTGTGCCGGGAGGCCCATTCGCGGTTGCGGGAGGTGATGATGACGTCGCCCGCGCCGGACGGCAGCAGGTCGGTGAGGTCGTCGGGGTTGTCGCAGCCGTCGAAGACCAGCAGCCAGCGGCTGTACGGGGATCCGCGCCGCAGCGCCTCCAGGACGGACCGGATCTGCTCGCCGTAGCTGCCGGCGCCGCGCGGCAGGCCCATCGCCGGGGCCAGTTCGGCGAGCCGCTCGCGCAGGGTGGGCCGGTCCCCGGCCGGGACCCACCACACCACGTCGTACTCGGAGGCGAAGCGGTACGCGTATTCGGTGGCGACCTGCGTCTTGCCCACCCCGGACAGCCCCAGCAGGGTGACGGTCGACGCGCCGGGCGGGGCGTCGACGAGGGCCGCGCGCAGCCTGCCGATGACGTCGTTGCGGCCGGTGAAGCGCGGGTTGCGGCGCGGGACCCGGCCCCAGATCTCGGGCGGGTCGTTGGGGAAGCGGGGACCGCGGCGGCCGGAGTCGGCGCCGATCCGGTCGGTGGGCAGTTCGAGCCGGCGCAGCACCCGGTACTCCGCCTCGTACGCGTCCAGGCCCCACAGGTCGGTCTTCTCCAGCACGGCGACGGCGCTGGGCAGCGGGGCGTCGGTGAGGCAGACGGCCGCGAACCGGTCGGGATGGCTGTCGGTGACGGTGCGCAGCGCGGTGTTCCACTCCTCGTCGGTGTGGGTTCCGGCGGAGAAGTAGCGCTCGCTGAGGATGAGCAGGACCCGGCTGCCGCTGCGGGCCAGGTCGTCGAGGGCCGGGGCGAGGCCGGGGCTGGACTGCGGGTCCCAGCGCGCGAGGGCGACCCGGTGGCCGTGCTCCTCCAGGCGGTGGGCGATCCACACGGCCCAGGGCCGGTTGAACCCCGCGAAGCTGATGACGAAGCGCTGTGGCTGCGCGGCTCCGTCGCGGTCTCGTTCCTGGCGAAGTCCGGTGGTCATGCGGCCGTCTCCCTGGAATCCGGGCGATGGACGGGGTTGAAAAGGTACCGCAGCGGACGGCCCGTCAGCCCTGCGCGAACGGGGCGAGTTCGGGGTGCCGTGCGCACCAGGCGCGGCGTTCCAGGTCGACGGCGCGGCGGGCGACGGCGTGCTGGTCGCCGGGCGGCGGCAGCTCGTCCATGGCCCGTTCGGCGGCGGCCATGGCCGCGGTGAACTGCCGCCCGGCGGTGGTGAGTTCGGGGCACCGGTGGAGTGCAGGGAGGACGGCGGCGACCTGGGCCCGGATCCGGGCGTGCTGGGCCCAGGCGCCGCGGGCCCCGTAGAGGGCGGCGCGCTGCCAGTACCCGGCGAGGGCCAGGTGGGCGTACGCGCCGTGCAGGAGTCCCTCCAACGGGCGGGGGTCGCTGCGCCAGGGGGCCCAGTGGCGGGGCGTGCGGTCGGCGGTGTGCAGGGTCAGGACGTCGGCGAGGGCGGCGAGCTTGCCGTGCTGGACCTCGTGGACGAGGGTCGCGGCCAGTGCGGGCGGGGCCTGGGTGCGGGCGAGGACGGACCCGGCGGCCGCGGGCAGGGTGGCACCGCTTGAGCGGGAGCCGCCGCCCAGCGGGACGACGGAGCGCAGCAGCAGGCCGATCTCCTCGGCCCGGGCGGAGTCGTACCGGTCGAGCAGGGTGAGGGCGCCGGACCACTGGGTGTCCCAGCGCTTGTGGCCCTTGGGGGTGAGCCGGCGGGCGGGCCGGACGGGCGCCGGGTGGGCGGGGCCGGGCGCCCGGTAGGGGTCGAGGTCGTCGAGGGCGGTACGGCCGTCGGGGAGGGTGTGCAGGGCGAGGGTGGCGGGGTCGTCGGGGTCCCAGGAGCACGAGGTGAGGGAGAACGGGCCGGGCCGGGCGGGGCGCAGCAGCCCGAGGGTGGGCAGGACGAGCCGGCCGTGGACGGGCCGCAGGGTCGCCTTGAAGGCGATTCCGGAGCGCAGGGCCGCGGCGACGGCGAGGGCCCCGAGGTGACCGAGGTCGGCCGGGGGCCCGTACGGGGCGTGCAGCCGGCGCAGGGTCTCCTCGGCCCACACCCCGGTGGCCGGGTAGTGCAGTACGTCGCGCACGGCGTCGGGGTCGTGCCGTTCGGCCTCTTCCAGCAGCGCCCAGTGCTCGGCGGACTCGCCGGACCGTCCGCCGGGGGCGGCGTCGAGCACCCCGCGCAGCAGGACGAGCCGCTTGGAGCGGCGGACGTCGCGGACCAGGCGGGTGCCGTCCGCGGAGGGTTCGGTGGAGGCGAGGGCGCTCAGGGTGGCCGAGGTGACGGTGAACCCGGTCAGGGGGGCGCTCATGAGGCGGCCGCCCGCGGGGTCGCCTGGCCGGCGGGGAACGCGCCGGGCGGGCCCGCGTCCTCGTCGGCGGCGCGCCCGGTCGCCCGGCCGGCGGTGCACCGGCCGGCTGCCCGGTCGAGGGAGGGACCGATTCCCGGGCCGGATGCCCGGCCGACGGCAGAGGGGCCGACGCCCTGGCCCGGCGCCCGGCCGACGGCGGAGGAGCCGACGCCCAGGTCGGATGCCCGGTCGGCCGCGGAGGGGCCGACACCCTGGCCCGGCGCCCGGCCGACGGCGGAGGAGCCGACACCCTGGCCCGGCGCCCGGCCGACGGCGGAGGAGCCGACACCCTGGCCCGGCGCCCGGCCGACGGCGGAGGGGCCCACGCCCGGACCCGCCGCCTGCGGGGTGGCCGTGACCTGCCGGGGCTCCCGCTGCCGGGGCACGGCCCCGGTGGTGGCCCGGTGGAGGGCGGCGGCTATGTGCCGGATGACGGCCTGGAGGTCGGCGCAGTACACGGAAGGCTGGCGGAAGCCCTCGCCGGCGCGGTAGCGGTGCGGGTAGTGGCCGCCGCCGCAGACCTCGACGAGCTCGCAGGAGCGGCAGCCGTCGGCGAGTGCCTCGCGGCCGAGCTGGCGGGCGGCGAGCCCGGGGTGGTCGAGGAACGCGTCGAAGCTGTGGCGCTCCAGGGTCATCCCGGTGGTGGCGGCGCCCTCGTAGGCGGATTTGAGCGAGTCGGCCTGCTCGATGCCCCCGTCGGTCTCGATCACGGCGGTGGCGGCGGGGGCGAGGCCGAGGGTCTCGGTGGCGGCGGGCAGTCCGAGCAGCAGGGCGATGATCTCCTCGAAGATCCGGATCCGGGTCCGCAGCACCCCGTCGTGCCACCAGCGTTCGAAGACGGCGAGGAGCCAGTCGGCGTACGGGGTGCCGGGCGGGTGGTGGCCCGGCGGCGGGGTGCTCCAGTTGGCCAGCGGCAGCAGCAGTCCGACGGCCGGCGGGGCGAAGGCGAGCAGGGACTCGTAGGTCTCCACCGGGTCCTGGGCGAGGTCGACGACGCAGAGCACCCCGGCGTAGCTCTCGGGGTGCCGGGCGAGGAGGCGCAGGCCGCGGGCGGCGGCCGCGAACCCGGGGCGGCCGGTGCGGTCCACGCGGCGCGCGTTGTGGGCAGGCAGCCCGCCGTCGAGGCTGACGCCGATGCGGATCCCGGCGGCGGCGAGCGCGGCGAGCCGGCCGCGGGTGAGCAGGGTGCCGTTGGTCTGGACGGTGGCGGTGACCCGGGTCCGCGGGGAGGTCCGGGCGAGGGCGGCCCGTACGGCGTCGACGGGGGCGGCCAGTTCGGCGGGAGCGGTGAGCAGGGGTTCGCCGCCGTGCAGGACGAGGTCGACGCGGGCCAGGCCGTGGGCGGCGGCGTGCTCGGCGATGCGGTCGGCGGCGCGGGCGACGGTGGCCGGGGACATGGCGGCGGGCTGGCCGCGCCAGCCCTGGTCGGCCATCTCGTACACGTAGCAGTAGGTGCAGGCGAGGTTGCAGCGACTGCGGGTCTTGAGCACGAACTGCCGTATCGGATGGGGCCGGTGGCCCGCGGCGCGCAGCGCGGGCACGTCGAGCCGGGCGTACGGCCAGGGCGCGTGGATCCGATGGGAGGGCAGCACGGCGTCGCTCGTGTCGGTCTGCCTCATTGCCTGTACCTCCCGCGCCGCGGACGGTCCATCCCTGCCCGGCGGACGGCACCGGCTAACGGCGGAAACGGGACAACCGCGGCTGCTCTGCGTGGCCTTGGGAATGCGGTGCGTGAGGGGGCCGGGTCAGGCGACTCCCGAGTCGAAGGCGTTGAGGATCTCGGCGGGATGGGTGACCCGCTCCACCATGCCTTCGATGACCCGGGCGAGCACGGGATGGTCGATGCCGCGCAGTGCGGCCAGGTCGCACCCGGAGAGGTCCGGTAACTGCGCGGGACAGGCGGAGGCCGCCGTTTCCGCTTCCTGCTGCCGAGTCACCATGGGCTGCCCGTCCCCCTGTTGAGTCGCGTGTCCGGTGGTCCACTGCCTTTTTCCCGGAGGCGGAGCACCCAATCCGGCCCGGCCGGCGTCCGGGGCGCGGGGCCCGGACGTCACAGCCCCGCCTCCAGGGTGCGGACCCGGGACCGCAGGGCCTCCCGCCGGTCGGCGGCCGGCTCGCCGAGCCGGGTCCACAGCTCCACCGCCGAGCGGTACGCGTCCAGCGCGGCCCGCGGCCTGGCCAGCCGTTCCAGCACCTCCCCGCGCAGCTCCTGCACCCGCGCCGCCAGCTCCACCGCGATGTCCCGCCGCTCCTCGCGGTCGGCGGCCAGCGCGGCCCGCCAGGCCCGCCGGTAGGAGTCCGCCGCCCGGTCGAGCCGGTCCAGCGCCCGGGTGTGCGCGTGGATCTCCTGCTGGACGTCGCCGTGTTCCCGCCAGGCGCGGGCCTGCTCCAGCGGACTGCGGCTCTGCCGGACGGCCAGCTCCAGCAGGTACTCCGCCTCCCGCAGGTCCACCACGTCCCCCTCGTACCCGTGGCGCAGCCGCAGCCCGGCCGCGAGCCGGATCAGCCGCTGCGCGGAGCGGGGGTCGGACTGCGGGACCGCTGCCCGGCTGTCGCGCAGCACCCGTACGGCGGCCGAGGTGAACCGCCGCCCGTCGGCGGCCCGTGCCCGGTCCAGGAGTACGTCGCCCCACTCGGGCAGCAGCTCCCCGTAGGCCTCCCCGTCGCGGGGGATCAGCCGGCGGGCCCTGCCGTACGCCTCGGCCGCGTCCTCCAGGGCCGCCGGATCCGCGTCCCGCGCGTACCGGGCCCGGTGCACCCGCGCCAGGCAGACCAGTCCGGCCAGCCGCAGCTCCGGGTCCCCGGTGGCCTCGGCCAGGGCCAGGTCCAGCTGCCCGGCCGCCTCTTCCAGCCGCCCGGGCAGGTACCGCAGGGCCGTGGCCAGCTCCACCCGTACGCGGGCGGCCGCCGCTCCCGACGGCTCGGCGGCCAGGCCGGCCGCCAGGTGGTCGGCGGCCTCCCCGGCCAGCGCCGTGCGTTCCGCCGGGTCGGGGGTGCGGGGCAGCAGGGCGAGCAGGACCCGGCCGAGGGCCGGCCGGACCGCCGGGTCGGATGCGGGGCCGCCGGCGATTGCCTCCAGTGCGGACCGTGCTTCGCGCAGCGCGCCCGTGTCCTCGCGGAGCTCGCCGAGGCGGACCAGGGTCTGCGCCCGCCGCACCACGCAGTCCAGCCGCAGCCGCGGGTCCAGGTCCGGGTCCGGGGCGCCGCCGACGGCCGCGAACTCCCGTTCCGCCGCGGCCAGCAGCTCCGTGTCCGGCTCGGCCGCCAGGGCCCGCTCGTACAGCACCCGCCCGAGCACGGCGCGGGCCGGCGGCGTCCCGATCCCGGTGACCGCCCGCTCGGCCTCCGCGAGCAGTTCCGGGTCCCGCTGCCCGGCCCACAGCCGCAGCAGCACCCCGGCCAGCTCGCACTCCGCCTCGCCCGGCGGGTCCTCGGGCCCGGCGGGTGCGGCGACGGCCCGGCGCAGCACGGCGACGGCCTCGTACAGTCCGCGCTGCCCGCCGTCGCCTCCCTGACGGTCCTGTGCGGCGAGCCGGTCGCGGGCCGTGCGCACCGCCCAGGCCCGTCCGGGCGGGGGTGCGACGGGCTCGGCGACGGCCGGGTCCTCGGCGGGCGGGCCGGGCAGGTAGCGCCGTACGACGCGTGCCGAGACCTCGGCGAAGGCCTGCGGGAGCGGCCCGGCGGGGACCCGTTCCTCGCCGCCCTCCTCGACCAGCGGCGCCCCGGTCAGCTGGGAGACGGCCAGGGCGGGGAAGTTGCGCACGCCCCGCCCGAAGTGCGCGAGCACGTACTCGGAGCAGTGCTTGAGCACGAGCGCGGCTTCGTCGCGGCCGAGCGGCCCCAGCAGGACGTCCTGGACGCCGGGCACGAACTCGTACCACTGCCCCGAGGCCTGGCCGCGCCGCAGCAGCCCGCTCAGCAGCACCTCCGCCAGGTCCGAGGGCTCCGAGTCGGGCAGCATCGTGCGCTGCACCAGCCGCATCACGGGCAGGGTGAGCGGAGCCGCCGACAGGTACACCGCGAGCTGTACGGCGCGGGGCGAGGCGGAGGCCCGGAAGCGGCGGACCAGCTCGCGCGGCGGGCGGACGGCGCGCGGCGGCGGGACGGGCGCGGCGGGGTGGTCGGCGAGCACGCGGCCCACCTCGGCGGAGACGGGCCCGGTGCCCAGCCCGGCGACGAGGCGAGCCCAGGCGCCGAGCGCGGTGGCGCTGGGCGGCAGGACGGGGACGGTCAGCCCGCCGGCGGACCGCCCGGGCCGGGCCGGCCGGTCCGGGCGGAAGTGCAGCTTCCCGGGGCCGCCCTCGACGCGGGTCAGGGTGCCCCGCTCGGTCGGCAGCCAGCTGCGGTTCCACAGCCGCTGCGGCAGCGGCTGGACGACGACGCAGGGGGTGCACTCGGCCCACCGGTGCAGCAGCCGCTGGGCCTCGCCCTCGCGCCAGAGCGGTCCGGCGCAGTCGGAGACGACCATGGTCAGTGCCCGCCCGGTCGGGTCGCGCAGCTGGTCCCCCGAGCGCAGCCGGGTGCCGGGGCCGGGTCCGCGTCCGACGGCGGCGCGGCCGTCGGCGAGCCGGTGCAGATAGTGGATCTGCACGTCGCGGAAGGCGCCGAGGCGTTCGCACACGGACCGCAGTTCCTCGAACATGTCGTGCCAGACGGCCATCGACGGCGAGGCGTCCATCACCAGCCGTACGGTCGCCTCGCGCCGGCTCTCCGGCCGCAGCACCGGGATGACCAGCCCGAGGGCGCGGGCGCTGGCCTCGGCGGTGGCCGGCTCGTCGAGGACCAGGCGGGTGGGCGGGCCGGGCGGCCGGTGGCGCTGGAGGGCGCGCAGGGCCCGCTGGATCTCCAGTATCCGGGGCAGCGCGGCCGCCCCGGGGACGCGTACGGGCACTCCGGCGCCTCCCGGGAACTCGGCCGCCTCCTCCGCCACGGTCCCGAGGACCCGGGAGGCGTAGAGCCGGACCGGGTCCTCGGGCTCGGGCTCGGGCCGTACGGGCTCCTCCTCGGGCGGCGGCGCGTCGCCGGCGGTCCGCGGCCGCCGGGGCGGCGCCGTCAGGTCCCGTTCCGGGGCGGCGGGGCAGGGCGGGCCGATCCGCCCGGCCAGCCACAGGGCGTCGGCGAGCTCCTCGGCGGTGGGGTCGAGCCCGGCGGCGCGCAGCAGGGCGGCGAGGTCGCGGATGGCCGCGGGAACGGGTGGCCGGTCGGGGGACACGGGCCCTCACCTCGGGCGGTCGAGGCGCTGGATGAGCAGGTCTGCGAGGTCCTCCCGGGTGGGCGGGGCGGCGTAGTGGGTGAGGTAGATGGCGTTCAGCAGCTGGTCGGCGGCGACGAGTTCGGACTGGGAGCGGCTGAGGAACTCCCGGATGAGGTCGGCGCCGAGCTGGGCGGCCTCCTCGCCGAGGTGCGCGCGGACCATGGTGGCGAGCCGTTTCTCGCCGGGCTGGCCGAGTTTGAGCTGGATGCACCGGCGCAGCAGGGCGGCGGGGAAGTCCCGTTCGCCGTTGCTGGTCAGGATGATGAAGGGGAAGGCCCGGCAGCGCACGCGGCCGCCCTGGACGGTGACCTTCGCCCCGTCGTCGGTGAGGACCTGCACCTCGGGCTCGGTGTCGGCGACCCGTTCCAGCTCGGGCAGGGCGAACTCGCCCTCCTCCAGGACGTTCAGGAGGTCGTTGGGCAGGTCGATGTCGCTCTTGTCGAGCTCGTCGATGAGCAGGACGCGGGGCCGTTCGGTGGGCAGCAGGGCCGTCCCCAGCGGTCCGAGCCGGATGTACTTGCCGATGCCGGGCGCCCCGCCCGGTGCGCCGCCGCTCGCGGCGATCTGCACGTCCTGGAGCCGGGCGATGGCGTCGTAGCGGTACAGGCCCTCCTGGAGCACGGTCCGCGAGACCACGGGCCAGCGCAGCACCCGGCCGAGCCTCAGCTCGTGCGCGACGGCGTGCGCGAGGGTGGACTTCCCGGTTCCGGGGTACCCGGTCACGAGCAGCGGCCGGCGCAGGTACAGGGCCGCGTTGATGGCCTCCAGCTCCTCGGGCTCGGGCCGGTGCAGCTCGGCGGCCTGCCGGTGCGCCCCGAGGCGCCGCGCGACGTTCCCGTCGGCCGTGTCCGCCAGTCCCCCGGGCTCGCCCACGGGGCCGCCGTCGAAGTCCCGCCACGGCGGCGGTTCGGGCAGGGCCTCGATCCCGTCGTGGGGTTCGCCGACCCCCCGGTAGATGAGCCATTCCTCGTTCACGGCTGCTCCCTCCCCCTCCCGCCCGTCACAGGTCGCCCTGCAGCGGTTCGTCGTCGGGCAGCGCGCGGGTCGGGTCGTCCCATACGAGGGCCATCCCGTCCGCCCAGTACGCGTCGGGGTCGGCCCCGTGCGCGCGTGCCCGCAGTGCCTGGAGCCGGACCGGCAGCGGCGCTCCCCGCCCCGCTTCGGTCAGCTCCTCGCGCAGCCCGCGGTGGAAGGGCGCGCAGTCGGCCGCCGGATCGGGCGGTGGCCGCCGGGTGACGGCCACTCCGTATCCGGCGTCGCGGACCGCGTGCAGGGAGCCGCGGGTGGGCTCCTCGTCGGCGGCCCGGCAGTGCACGGGCACGGTGTTGTCCGGCAGCACGTCGAGCCATTCCGGCGCGGGGGTCCTGGGGCGCCCGCGCGCGCAGTCGGCCCGCTCGTCGAGCAGCGGCCCGCCCTGGACGCGCGTCCAGCGGTCGGCCCGGCGGTGCACGGCCTCGTCGTCGGGCGGGGCGGCGCCGCTCCCGGCCGGGTAGCGGAACACCACCGGCCGCTGGACGCCGAGGGGAGCCCGGCCCGCCACCGTCCAGGTGTCCACGGGCAGCCCGAACAGTTCGGGCGCGACGGCGACTTCGAGGAGGGCCGCCGCCTCGTGGGTGTCGCAGCGGCGGAAGGCCTCGGCGAGCGGGACCCGCAGCGCCTCCGCGAGACCCGCGCGGGTGGCGCGTACGCCGGAGTCCACCGGGGTCACCCGTCCCGGGTGGTCGGGTCCGGCGAGCACCGAGACTCGCCAGTCGTAGACGTCCTCCCAGCCGTGCGCCCAGGCCTCCAGCAGCACCGAGGGCCCCTGGGGCAGGCCGCCGTGCGGGCGGGCGTGCCCGTGGAGCTGCGGGGCCGCGCGGGCGCGCCGGAGCCGGTCGCGCCGGGCCAGGCCCTGCTCGTGGCGCTCGCCCAACTCGCGCCGCAGGGGCCGCCACAGCCGTTCGGCCGTCGCCCGTACCCAGTCCCACAGCTCTTCGTCGGCGCCCGGGGAGGGCGGCTCGCGGTGGTCGGCCACGCTCACGTCGGTCGCGTACCGGAGCATCGCGGCGGCCTCGCCGGAGCCGCCGGGCGGGTCGTGGAGCATGCCGAGCCCGTCGCGCCAGCCGAGCGGGGCCGGCAGGCCCGGGTCCGGCTCCTCGCCGCGGGCCGCCTCGACCAGGGCGCGGACGGCCTCCGAGGAACTCGGCGGGGGCAGTTCGGCGAGGAGCCCGCACAGAGTGGTGCGCTCGGCGGGGGTGAGCCGTCTGCGGCCCTCGTACGGGTCGCCGCCCGCCGGGAGCTCGTCGTGGACGTCGGTCCAGGTGCGGCGGCTGCCCAGATCGCTCAGGTGCTGGTCGTAGTGGTAGAGGTCGTGGGCCTGCATGACGCGGCGGTAGAGCCCGACCTGGCCGGTGGCGGTCAGCGGCAGGGTGCGTAACTGCACGACGGACACGGCGAGTCCGCCGCCGCCGGTCTGCCGGCGGGCCTTGACCACGCCGACGACCTCGCCGCGGGCCAGGTCCACGACCGGGCCGCCGGACATGCCGGGTTCGATCTCGTCGTCGTCGCCGAGGCGCAGGGCGGCGCCGCCCGCGGCGGTGCCGCGCAGCCGGGTGGTGCGGCCGGTGATCTCGGGGGTGCCGAGGTCCTCGGTGCAGCCGAAGTAGGCGACCTCGTCGAGGCGCGGTCTGCCGCGGTCGGTCAGCCGTACGCAGGCGTGCGTGATCGGTGCGAGGACCCGGACCAGCGCCAGGTCGGGCAGGTCCCACAGGGCGTGGCGGGCGGGCCGGCGCTCCTCCAGCCGCTCGGGCAGGACGCACTCGACACGGCCGGTGACGGTCCCGGTGGCGCCGTCGGCGCCGGAGGAGAAGGTGATGCCGAGCTCACGCCCCACGAGACGCACTGCCGCACCCCCTTCACCGACGACGTGCGCGCACGTCAGGACCCAGCCCGGGGCGATGAAGAAGCCACTCCCCCAGGTGGGACCGGTCCCATGGGGTGCATACCCGCCGGGGGCCGCGTGGACGCGCACGGTGGCCGCCTGGACGAGGGGTTCGAGGAGCTCGAAGGCGCGCGCGGTGCCTCCCGTGCGCCCGTCCTGCATCCCCCGCCCCCTCAGGTATGAGACAAACCAGGCTAGCGCCGGGTCCTGCGGGGCGGGAGGTCTCGCCGGGTATGCGGATTATCCTGGCGGGAAACATCCCCTGCACACCTTCATCACGGCACGGAGCCCGACTTGTACTTCACCGATCGCGGCATCGAGGAGCTGGAGAAGCGGCGCGGCGAGGAGGAGGTCACCTTCGAGTGGCTCGCCGAGCAGCTGCGCACCTTCGTCGACCTGAACCCGGACTTCGAGGTCCCGGTGGAACGCCTGGCCACGTGGCTCGCGCGGCTGGACGACGAGGACGACGAGGACGAGTAGCCCGACCACCGGTTCGAGCAGTTCGAACGGGGCGGGTCGTCCGCGCGGGGACGCGCGGTCCCCGGGTACGGCGAAGGGGCCCGGCCGGTGACGGTCGGGCCCCTTCGCCGTCGGGAGCAGGCCTGGATCAGGCGGCCTTGGTCTCCCAGAAGATGCGGTCGATCTCGGCGATGAGCTCAAGGGCCTTCTGGCCGGTCGCCGGGTCGTTCGACGCCTTGGCGGCCGAGAGGGCCTTCAGGGTGTCGTTGACCAGGGTGTGCAGCTGCGGGTACTTCTCGAAGTGCGGGGGCTTGAAGTAGTCGCTCCACAGCACCGAGACGTGGTGCTTGGCGAGCTCGGCGCGCTGCTCCTTGATGGTGATGGCACGCGCGCGGAAGTCGGCGTCCTCGTTGGCCTGGTACTTCTCCTGGACGGCCTTGACGGACTCGGCCTCGATGCGGGCCTGGGCAGGGTCGTACACGCCGCACGGAAGATCGCAGTGGGCGGAGACCTTCGCCTTGGGGGCGAAGAGGCGGGAAAGCATGGAGTTTGTCCTCCTCGTGATCGTCTTCTCAAGACGGGAGATTACTCCGTGGGAAAGCGGATTTCGCGAGCGGCCCCATGGGGTTGGGACAAAAGTCCAGGGTGGCGCCCGGAGCAGTGAGCGAATGTACGGAAGCGTGCGGCAGCATGCGCAGTGGGCGAGGAGGTCGCACATGACGCAGAGGAGGCGTGCGCGGATGGCGTTCGAGGTGCTGGAGGTGGCGGGGCCCTCGATGGTGCCGACGCTGCTGCACGGGGACCGGCTGGTGGTCCGGTACGGGGCCGCCGTGCGCCCGGGTGACGTGGTGGTGCTGCGGCACCCGTTCCAGCAGGACCTGCTGGTGGTCAAGCGGGCGGTGGAGCGGCGGCCGGGCGGCTGGTGGGTGCTCGGGGACAACCCGTACAACGAGACCGGCGACAGCACCACCTACGGGACGGTGCCCGAGGAGCTGGTGCTGGCGACGGCGGTGCTGCGCTTCAGGCCGCGCGCGGCGGATCAGAGTTCGCTGAGGGCGCGGCTGTCCTGGGCGGTGTCGGCGCTGCGGCCGCTCTGGCCGGACGCCTCGGCTTCCAGCCGTTTGCGGGCCCGGTAGGCGGCCACGTTGGCGCGGGTGGCGCAGCGGTCGGAGCAGTAGCGCCGGGAGCGGTTGGTGGAGGTGTCGAGGTAGGCGTTGCGGCAGGGCGCGGCCTGGCACAGGCCGAGGCGGTCGGGACCGTGCTCGGTGAGGTGGAAGGCCAGGCCGAAGGAGGCGAGCGCGGCGTAGCCGGCGGAGGCGTTCGAGGGGTGGTCGGCGAGGTGGATGTGCCAGTTCGGGCGGCCCTCGTCGTCGAGGTACTCGTGGCCGGACACCTGGGGGCTGACGGGGAACTCCATGAGCAGGGAGTTCAGCAGGTCGACCGCGAGGACGTGGTCGCCGCCGTCGGCGGCCTCGAAGACGGCGCGCAGCCGGCCGCGGACGTTGCGGAAGCGGGTGACGTCGGCGTCGGTGACCCGGCGGGCGGCCTGGACCCCGGTGCCGAAGAGGCCCCGGACGGCGTCCACGGAGGTGAGCGAATCCTTGTTGCGGGCCGGCTCCTCGGTGTTGACCAGGCGCACGGCATAGTCCGAGTAATGGGCCAGTTCCACTTGTAGTCCTTACGGCTGCGGATTAGTGTCTTGGGTAACGGCTAAGACGTATTCGAGGGTATTACGGCTGGAGGGTGGACGATGGCGCAGACCACGACCGACTGGCAGGCCTGGCAGGAGAGCTGGGACCGGCAGCAGGAGTGGTACATGCCCGACCGCGAGGAGCGGTTCCGGGTGATGCTGGACATGGTCGAGGCACTGGTCGGCCCCACCCCCCGGGTGCTCGATCTGGCGTGCGGTACGGGAAGTATCACGGACCGCGCCCTCGCTCGGTTCCCGGAATCCACCAGTACGGGCGTCGATCTCGACCCGGCGCTGTTGACCATCGCGCGGGGCCACTTCGACGGCGACGAGCGCGTCACCTTCGTCACCGCCGACCTCAAGGACCCCGACTGGACCGCGGCGCTCCCGTACGACACGTACGACGCCGTCCTCACGGCGACCGCCCTGCACTGGCTGCACAGCCCGCAGCTCGCCGTGCTCTACGGGCAGCTCGCCCCGCTGGTGCGCGAGGGCGGGGTCTTCATGAACGCCGACCACATGCCCGACCCGGCGACCCCGCGCATCAATGCCGCAGAGCGCGCCCACCGGCACGCCGGGATGGACCGGGCCCGCGCGGCCGGCGCCCTCGACTGGGCCGACTGGTGGGCCCTCGCGGCCGCCGACCCGGTGCTCGCCGAGCCGACGAAGCACCGCTTCGAGATCTACGGCGAGCACGCCGACGGGGACACCCCGGACGCCGCCTGGCACGCCCGGACCCTGCGCGGGGCCGGCTTCGCGGAGGCCCGCACGGTCTGGCGTTCGCCCTCCGACGGGCTGGTCCTGGCGGTGAAGTAGCGCACTTGTCGGAAAGTGAGAACTTCAGGGCATGAGGAAGGGGCGGTACGGGATTCCCGGTGTCGGGATTTCCGTACCGCCCCTCTCACGCTCCGTGTGCGGTTACAGCACCTTCGACAGGAACGCCTTCGTCCGGTCGTGCTGCGGGTTGCCCAGGACCTCGCGCGGGTGGCCGGACTCGACCACGACGCCGCCGTCCATGAAGACGAGGTTGTCGCCGACCTCGCGGGCGAAGCCCATCTCGTGGGTCACCACGATCATGGTCATGCCCGACTCGGCCAGGTCCCGCATGACGTCGAGGACGTCGCCGACGAGCTCCGGGTCGAGCGCCGAGGTGGGCTCGTCGAAGAGCATCAGCTTCGGCTCCATGGCCAGCGCGCGGGCGATCGCCACGCGCTGCTGCTGGCCGCCGGAGAGCTGCGAGGGGTAATTCCCGCCCTTGTCGCCCAGGCCGACGCGGTCGAGGAGCCTGACCGCGCGCTCGCGCGCCACGGCCTTGCTCTCGCCCTTGACCATGACCGGGGCTTCCATGACGTTCTCTATGGCCGTCATGTGCGGGAACAGGTTGAAGCGCTGGAAGACCATGCCGATCTCACGGCGCTGGGCCGCGACCTCGCTGTCCTTCAGCTCGTAGAGCTTGTCGCCCTTCTGCTTGTACCCGACCAGCTGGCCGTCCACGGAGAGCCGCCCGGAGTTGATGCGCTCCAGGTGGTTGATGCACCGCAGGAAGGTCGACTTGCCGGAGCCGGACGGGCCGACCAGGCAGAAGACCTCGCGCGGGGCGACTTCGAGGTCGATGCCCCGGAGGATGTGGGCGGCGCCGTACGACTTGTGGACGCCCTCGGCCTTGACCATCGGCTGAGCGGTCATCGCGCGACCTCCGTACGGCGGAACATGTTCAGGTTGGCCTTCAGACGCTGGAACGGCGTCGGAGGCAGGTTCCGCGTGGAACCACGGGCGAAGCGGCGCTCCAGGTAGTACTGGCCGACGCTGAACACACTGGTCAGGGCCAGGTACCAGAAGGAGGCCACGAACAGCATCTCCATGATGGCACCGGCCGTGTTGCCGATGTTCGACGAAGCCCGCAGGAGTTCCGTGTACTGCACCGCCGAGACCAGGGACGAGGTCTTCAGCATGTTGATGAACTCGTTGCCGGTCGGCGGGATGATCACGCGCATCGCCTGCGGCAGCACGATCCGGCGCATGGTCTTCGACTGCGGCATGCCGAGCGCGTGGGCGGCCTCGGTCTGGCCCTCGTCGACCGACTGGATGCCGGCCCGGACGATCTCCGCCATGTACGCACCCTCGTTCAGGCCGAGGCCCAGGAGGGCGACCATGAACGGGGTCATGACGTCGACGGTCTCGTTCTTGTAGATCGGACCGAGGTTGATGTACTGGAAGATCAGCGACAGGTTGAACCACACCAGCAGCTGCACGTACACCGGGGTACCGCGGAAGAACCAGATGTAGAGCCAGGAGACGGCGCCCGTCACCGGGTTCTTCGAGAGGCGCATCACCGCGAAGACGATGCCGAGCGCGAGGCCCAGCGCCATGGCGGAGACGCTGATGATCACGGTGTTGCCGAGACCGCTGAGGACCGCCGGGTCGAACAGCTTGTCGCGAACCGTCGCCCAGATGACGTTGCCGTTGGCGAACGCGTAGGCGATCCAGCCCAGCAGCGCGACCACGATCACGCCGCTGACCCAGCGGCCGTAGTGCCGCACCGGGATGGCCTTGATTGCCTCGTACGGGGTGCCCGAGGCGCCGGGTCCGGCCGGCTCGTTGTCGGCCGGACCCTTTTCGATCTTGTCAGTCACAATGACTGCCCTTCAAAAATGGAGCGTGGAGCGAGGGACTTACTGACCGGCGTTGACCGTCGCGGACTTGACGGCGCTGTCCTGCACGTTCCACTTCTCCAGGGCCTTGGCGTAGGAGCCGTCCTTGATGGCGGCGTCGAGGGCCTGCTTCAGGGCGTCGCGGAGCTGGTTGTTGTCCTTGCTGACGCCGATGCCGAAGAGGCCGACGCCGCTCTGCTGGCCGGCGATCTCGAAGTCGTTGCCGCCACCGGAGGTCTTCACCGTGTAGGCGGCGACCGGGTAGTCGTTCAGGTCGGCGACGGCGCCGCCGGCCTTGACGCGGGTCTGCGCCTCGGCGTCGGTGTCGAAGGCCTGGATGGTGAGCTTCTTGTCGCCGCACTTCTCGGCCTGGGCCTTGAAGGCGTCCTCGTAGGTCGTGCCGCGCTGGACGGCCACGGTCTTGCCGCAGAGGTCGTCCATGGACTTGATGCCCTCGGGGTTGCCCTTCTTGACGAGGAGCGAGAGGCCGGAGGAGAAGTAGTCGACGAAGTCGATCCCCTTTCCGATCTTCTGGCCCTTGTCGTCCAGGCCCTCCTGGCGCTGCTTGTTGTCGGTGATGGAGGACATGATCGCGTCCTCGCGGCCCGTGTAGATCGAGGTGATCAGGCCGTCGAAGGTGCCGGCGGTGAACTGGAACTTCACGCCGAGCTGCTTGCCGAGCGCCTCGGCGATGTCGGGGTCGACACCGACGATCTTGCCGCCCTCGACGAATTCCATCGGGGCATAGGCGGAGTCCGTGCCGACCTTGATGACACCGGAGTCCTGGATCTTCTTCGGCAGGGCCGAGAAGAGCGGGGCGGAGCTGTCGGCCTTCGAAGTGCCGCCCGACGGGGCCGTCGAGGAACCCTTGTCCGTCTGGTCACCACAGCCGGTGAGGATCAGGGCTCCGGCGACCGCGATCGCGCCGACCGCGGCGATCCGGGACCGGGCGGCGGTCGTACGACGAGTGGTGCTAGCGGTCATGAGCTGGTTCCTCCGGCTGGCTGGGGAAAGCATCCGAGAGCGGTCGGGCACGCACCTTCGAGTGTCGCGACCTCGTGTGATTACGGCATCTTGCCATTCGGACTGACGCATTCAGGCAGTTCGTCAGGTCAAAATCGGATAACGGGTGAGTGGGGGTGCCCAACAGGACTGCGGGATGGGGCCTCCACCGCCGCAGGAACCGCCGTGACCAGGCCCTTTTGACGGACTATTTGCGGTCCGTCTCGCCCATTGGACAGACCCGTTTGGACCTTTCACCGAAAACAGGACAAGAGGTCTACAGTCGAGCAGGAATCGACTCGTCTGAGCAAGCGTTCTTCGGGTACAACGGATCCTTACACCCCTCATCCGGGGCTCAGGGCGCGCGTGCGGCGCGCCCGCGCGTACGAACCTCCCCTTCGCGGAGACGGGCCAACCGTCGATGCGGAGTACGGACGCGGTGCCCGCCCACCCCTTAACCAGGAGTGGTCACCCTCAATGATTCAAAGACTTAAGGGGCCAAGAAAAGTGGCAGCGGAGATCGTCAATCCTCGCAGCGACAGCGCGACGGACAACAACCCGGACGCGGTGTTCGCGCTGCACCGGGGCGGCAAGATGGCCATCCAGGCCACGGTGCCGGTCCAGAACAAGGATGACCTGTCCCTCGCGTACACGCCCGGCGTGGCGAAGGTGTGCAGCGCCATCGCGGAGCAGCCCGAGCTGGTGAACGAGTACACCTGGAAGTCCAACGTGGTCGCCGTCGTCACCGACGGTACGGCCGTGCTCGGACTCGGTGACATCGGTCCCGAGGCCTCCCTCCCCGTGATGGAGGGCAAGGCCATCCTGTTCAAGCAGTTCGGCGGTGTGGACGCGGTGCCGATCGCGCTCGCCACCAAGGACACGGACGAGATCATCGAGACGGTCGTCCGTCTCGCTCCGTCCTTCGGCGGGGTCAACCTGGAGGACATCTCCGCCCCCCGCTGCTTCGAGATCGAGCGCCGGCTGCAGGAGCAGCTGGACATCCCGATCTTCCACGACGACCAGCACGGCACGGCGATCGTGACGCTGGCCGCCCTGCGCAACGCCGCCAAGCTGACCGGGCGCACGCTCGGCGACCTGCGCGCCGTGATCTCGGGTTCGGGCGCGGCGGGCATCGCCATCGCCAAGATCCTCGTGGACGCGGGCATCGGCGACGTCTGCGTCACCGACCGCAAGGGCGTCGTCTCCGCCGACCGCTCCGACCTGACGGACGTCAAGGCTGAGATCGCGGGCCTGACGAACAAGACCGGCCAGACCGGTTCCCTGGAAGCGGCCCTGAACGGCGCGGACGTGTTCATCGGCGTCTCCGGCGGCACGGTGCCCGAGGATGCGGTGGCCTCGATGGCGAAGAACGCCTTCGTGTTCGCCATGGCCAACCCGAACCCGGAGGTCCACCCGGACGTCGCGCACAAGTACGCGGCGGTCGTGGCCACGGGCCGCTCGGACTTCCCGAACCAGATCAACAACGTGCTGGCGTTCCCGGGCATCTTCGCGGGTGCCCTGAAGGTCCGCGCCAGCCGGATCACCGAGGGCATGAAGATCGCCGCCGCCGACGCCATCGCCGGTGTCGTGGGTGACGAGCTCGCCGCCGACTACGTGATCCCGTCGCCGTTCGACGAGCGCGTAGCCGAGGCTGTCGCTGCCGCGGTCGCCGCGGCGGCCAAGGCCGACGGTGTGGCCCGCCTGGCCTGACCCGGGGCAGACACGAGGCGGGGCCCGGCCGGATGCGACATCCGGCCGGGCCCCGCCTTTTTCGCACCTTCACGCACTGCTCTCGCCGCTCGCACAGGGCACACCCTCCCCGCCCCCGAACCGGGAGGGGGTGCTCCGCTCAGCGCCTCGACGAAACTGACGCTTCGTCAATGGGAATGCGGCCGGAAGGTATCGGACTCGTGACGAGCCGGGCCGCATGGCGTGAATATTACCGCCCCCCGAGGCCTGATCTTGACGTTCCACTTCCGCATCCCAATCACACAAGACTGCACGTACAAGCCGTAGTTGAGCGTGCACTGAATGATTCCGTTCAGGCTCTTCGCGGACCCATCACGGACGCACGGACACCCCCGTTCGGTTCCCGCCTGCGGACACCGTTCGTCCAGGCATCCGTGCGACGAAGGCCTCACCCACAGAGCCCCGGCAGGGCTGGTCCGCCGCGCTACCGAGGGGTAGCGTCGCGGCATGTTCGCTGCCTACGCCGCCCGAATCGACCGTGACCAGCCGCTGAGCGGCCTTGAGCTGGGCGAGCGCCCGGCCCCCGAGGCCCGCCCCGGCTGGGTGACCGTGAACGTCAAGGCCGCTTCCCTCAACCACCACGACCTGTGGTCGCTGCGCGGAGTCGGCCTCGGCGAGGACAAACTCCCGATGATCCTCGGCTGCGACGCCGCCGGCATCGACCAGGACGGCAACGAGGTCGTCCTGCACTCCGTGATCGGCCAGAGCGGCCACGGGGTCGGCCCCGACGAGCCGCGCTCGATCCTGACCGAGCGGTACCAGGGCACCTTCGCGGAGCAGGTGACCGTCCCCGCCTGGAACGTCCTGCGCAAGCCCGCCGAGCTGTCCTTCGAGGAGGCCGCCTGCCTGCCGACGGCATGGCTGACGGCGTACCGGATGCTGTTCACGAACGCGGGCGTGCGCCCCGGCGACTCGGTGCTGGTGCAGGGCGCGGGCGGCGGGGTCGCGACCGCCGCGATCGTCCTCGGCAAGGCGGCGGGCCTGCGGGTCTTCGCGACCAGCCGGGACGAGGCCAAGCGCAAGCGCGCGGTGGAGCTGGGCGCGGTGGAGGCGTACGAGCCGGGCGCACGGCTGCCGCAGCGGGTGGACGCCGTGATCGAGACGGTCGGTGCGGCCACCTGGTCGCACTCGGTCAAGTCGCTGCGCCCCGGCGGCACCCTGGTCATCTCGGGCGCCACGAGCGGCGACCGCCCCGCGCACGCCGAACTGACCCGGATCTTCTTCCTGGAGCTCAAGGTGGTCGGCTCGACGATGGGGTCGAAGGACGAGCTGGAGGACCTGCTGGCGTTCTGCGCGGCGACCGGGGTACGGCCGGTGATCGACGAGGTCCTGCCGCTGGACCGGGCCCGGGAGGGCTTCGAGAAGCTGGTGGCGGGCGACCTCTTCGGCAAGATCGTCCTGACCGTGTGAGGGGAGACCCCGGCAGGGAACCCGATCCGTCCGTCAACGGTGGTTGACACCGTCATGTTCGTCAACCTAAATTGACAGGCGTGACGGAAGCAACCGATCTCGCCGAGCGGGCCGGTGACCGCGACCCGCGTGTGGGCCTGCGTGCCGTGGCCGCACTCCGCAGGCTGCTGGAGCAGCTGGAGGCCGTGCAGGTACGCAGCGCCCGCACGCAGGGGTGGTCCTGGCAGGAGATCGCGGCCGAGCTGGGCGTCAGCCGGCAGGCCGTACACAAGAAGCACGGGAGGGTCTGATGTTCGAACGCTTCACTCAGGACGCCCGGGACGTCGTGACGGACGCCGTGGCCGGGGCCCGGCAGGCGGGGGCCGCCGCGGTCACCGAGGAGTACCTGCTCCTGGCCCTGCTGGACCGCGGCGCACTGGACCCTCTGGGCGTCGACCGCGCCGCCGTGGTGGCGGACCTCGCCGCCGCCCGCCGCCGGGGCGGCATGTCCAGGGCGGACCAGGAGGCCCTCGCGGACCTGGGCATCGACCTCACCGAGATCGTCTCCCGGGTCGAGGAGACCCACGGCGAGGGCGCACTGGCCTCGACGGCCCCCCGGCGGCGGACCCTGGGCTCGTCGCTCCGCTCGGCACTGGGCCGCCCGGAGCCGGCCGGCCGCCACGTCCCCCTCGCCCAGGGCGCGAGGAAGACCCTCGAACAGTCCCTGCGCATCGCGTTGGGCCGCCACGACCGCCACATCGCCACCCTGCACCTGCTGCTCGCCCTGCTCTCGCGCCCCGGCACGGCCGCCGAGGTCCTCGCGGACCACGGCATCACGTACGCGGCGGCCGAGGCGGGCCTGGCGGCCTGACCGCGCGAGCTCGCGAGCTCGCGACCTATCGCGACGGCCGGAGCGTCGCGGCGAGGCGGTCCGCCGCCGCCGCGAGGTGGGCGCGGGCCTCGGCCAGCCCGGCCGGGGTGACGCCGTGGTCGCGGGCCGCGTCGCGGACGTCGTCGCGGAAGCGGTCCAGCAGCCGGTCCAGGTCACGGGCCGGGTCGCCGGTCGGGGTGAGGTCCTCGGCCCAGTGCGAGTCCGCCGCAGCGGCGGCGGACTCGGGCACGGTGGCCGGCGCGGGCGTGTCCGGACCGTTCGTGGCCGCGGAGAGCCAGCTGCCGGCCAGGTTGCCGAGCACCCCGCCGGACTTCGCGAACTGCTCCTGGAGCTGGCCCGCGATCCGCATGACCTCCTCGCGCGCCCGCTCCTGCGCCTCCTTGGCCTGGCGGCGGGCCCGCTGGGCCTCCTCGCGGGCCCGGCGGCTCTCGTCCTTCGCCCGACGGGTCTGCTCCTTCCACTCCTGCCTGGCCTTGCGCAGCTCCTCCTTGGTCGCCGCCCAGGAGGCGTCCTCGACCGGGGTCTCCGTCGCGGAGGCCGCTGCCCGCATCTCGCGCCGCAGGGCACCCGCCGCACCCCGTACGTCGTCACGGATCTCGGCGGCCAGTTCGGAGACCGATTCGCGGATCTCCAGCTCCAGGTCGGCGAGTTCACCGCCGCGGTCGGCCAGTTCGGCGCGGCCCGCCTCGGTGATGGAGTACACCTTGCGCCCGCCTTCGTTGGCGCACGTGACCAGCCCCTCGGCCTCCAGCTTGGCCAGGCGCGGGTACACCGTGCCCGCCGAGGGCGCGTACAGACCCTGGAAGCGCTCCTCCAGCAGGCGGATCACCTCGTACCCGTGCCGCGGGGCCTCGTCCAGCAGCTTGAGCAGGTAGAGGCGGAGTCGGCCGTGGGCGAAGACGGGCGGCATGTCAGAGCACCTTCTTGTCGAGCACGAGGGGGGCGGCCTGGGTGTCGGCGGCCGGGCGGCGCAGCAGGGCGATGGCACCCGAGACCGTGGTGGCCCGCAGGGTACCGGTGCCGGCGCCCAGGGTGCCGGTGATCCGCTTGGCGCCGAACTGGCCGGTGACGTGCAGGTCCTCGAAGGCGTTGGAGATGCCGCCGCTGGCCGTGTTGGCCTCCACGCGCGCGTCGGCGGGGTGCGGAAGGCGGATCGCGACCTGCCCGGACACGGAGTTCAGGGAGATGTCCACGGGCCGCGGCTCGGCCGGGTCGAGGGCCAGGTCGATGAGCATGTCGCCACTGACCGAGTCGGCCCGTACGCTGCCGCCGGCGCCGTCGACCACGGTCAGGCCGCCGGAGACGGAGTGGAAGCCGAGCTCGCCGGCGACGGACTGGACCTCGACGCTGCCGGAGACGGTGTTCGCGTTGACCCGGCCGGACAGGCCGACCAGCGTGGCGTCACCGGAGACCCCGTGGACGTCGGTGCCACCGCCGATGCCGGAGACGACCGAGGCGGCGCTGACCGCCGCCAGCTGCACGCGGGTCGCGGCGGGGACGGTGAGGGTGACGGTGGCGCTGCGCTCCCAGGCCTTGCGTCCCTCGCCGGAACGGGACCAGGCCTTCCAGGGCTTGCCCTCGAACCACTTCTTGAAGCCCTGGGAACCGTTCCAGGGCAGGTCCTCGTAAGACACCGTGAGGATGCCGCCCTCCTGCACGACGTACAGGGGCGGTCCGTCGACCGCGGCCGCCTCCAGACGGGCCGGACCCTCGTCGGCGACGACGTTCACCGTGCCGCCGACGAGACGGACGCGGAGCTCGGTCACCGGCTCCTCGAAGGTGAGCTTCTGCGGTTCGGCGACCGACCACGTCTTCTGCTCTGCCATGGTGCTGATCCTCCTCGGCGTACGGACTCGGCACGCAACATATCGCGTCTTCTGGCTAACACGATATATCGCGGTAGCGCGAAGTCAAGACTGTTCCCGTGCATCGGCCCGCCCTCGCCGAGGCCGCCGTCCACGGCGACGCCGTGCTGCTCGCCCTGGCCGCCGACGCCGCCTGCGCCGTCGTGGGGCAGCCGGCCCCGTGCTCGCCGGGCGGGTCCTGCTCGACTGCACGGACGGTCCCGATGCGGCCGGGCGACGGCGGCCCCGAGCCGTCCGGACACGGAGCCCTGCGCCTCGCCGCAGCGGCTCCCGGCGCGCACCTGGCGAAGGTGTCCGGCCTCGTCCACGAGAGCATCCGGACCCTCGACGAGCCCGTCTTCGAGGGCGCCCCGCTCGCCGTGCCCTTCGCCGCGGACGCACCGGAGGCCGTACGGCTCACCACCGAGCTCATCACCGGCATGGGCTGCACCCCGCTGCCCTGCGGCGGACTCTCCCGGGCACCGCTCCTAGAGGTGGCCACCGCCCTCTTCGCGATCGGGGTCTGGTGACAGGGCCTAGGCCACCAGGAGGGGGCTCGCGTGGTGGTGGAGCCAGGCGCGGTACGGCGGTGTGCGGAGGGCGGCTTCGCGGTAGGCCGCCCGGAGGTCCTCGTAGACCTCGGCATGCGCGCCGGGCCGGGTGGCCACCAGCAGGCGGACCGCCAGGGGGTCGCCGGACAGCGGCCGGATCGCCATGTCGTCGCGCGGCCCCGAGGTCGGCTGGCAGGGGGCCACCGCCTCGCCGGAGACGATCAGCGAGGTCGCGGTGTGGTAGTCGGCGTGCAGTACGGGCGGGTCCAGTCCGGCCCCGGCGAACACCCGGCGCAGGCCGTCCCATTCGCCGTCGACGGAGGGGTCGACCGTCCACCGGTCGGCCGCCAGGTCCTGTAACTCCACCACCGGCCGACGCGCCGCCGGATGGTCCCGGGACATCGACACGAACTGCGGCTCCCGCTCCATCAGCACCCGCAGCTCCAGCCCGGCCGGCACCCGCAGCGGGCTGCCCTCCACCTCGTGGACGTACGCCACGTCCAGCTGCCCCGAAGCCACCATCCGCAGCAGGGCGTTGGCGGACACGTCCACCACCAGCGAGGTCTCGGTGTCGGGCAGCCGGCGGTGGATGCGGCGCAGCCATCCGGGCAGGGCGCGGCTGGCCGTGGAGCCGATGTTCAGCCGCGGCCCGCGGGCCAGCGCCCTGGCCTCGGCGACGAGTGCGGCCATGTCTTCGAGCAGCGGCCGGGCCCGGCCGAGGACGCTGCGGCCGAACGGGGTCGGGCGGCAGCCGGTGCGCTCGCGCAGGAACAGCTCGCCGTCCAGGGCGCGTTCGATTCGGCGCAGCTGGGTCGTCAGGGAGGGCTGGCTCACACCGAGCTGCCGCGCGGCCTTGTGCAGACTGCCGGCGTCGGCAATGGCGCACAGTGCGCGCAGGTGCCTCACCTCGAGCTCCATGACCCGAGGGTAGGCCGGTCCCAGCGGACCGCACCAGCCACTGATACCCCACCGAATCCCGCCATTCTCGTGGAAGTTGACCTTCTGAAATCTCCCCGATAGGCCGGCGTTATCGGTGGCTGACATCATCCGCCGGCCGCCCCCGCTCCCTCAGACTCCGGTTCGAACGATCCACCCCCCACACCGGATTGAGCAGGAGCCCCCACATGCGTCACTCCCGTATGTCCCGGAAGGCCGTAGTGGCCGCCACCGTCGGCCTCGGCCTCGCGGCCGCCCTCGGCGTCGTCCCCACCGCCAGCGCCGCCCCCGCCCCCGTCGCCAGTACCGCGTCCTACGCGGCGTACGAGCGCTCGCAGGAGAACCAGGACGCCAACCGCGCCTTCTTCGAGGCCGTGCAGCGCTCGGTCGCCGAGCAGCGCGCCGCGAACCCGGCCGCCCTCGCGGTGACCGTCACCTACAACACGCGCAATGCGCCCAGCTTCCGCAGCCAGATATCCCGCTCCGCGCAGATATGGAACAGCTCGGTCTCCAACGTGAAGCTCCAGGAGGTCTCCTCCGGCGGGAACTTCTCGTACTACGAGGGGAACGACTCGCGGGGTTCGTACGCGAGCACCGACGGCCACGGCCGGGGCTACATCTTCCTCGACTACCAGCAGAACCAGCAGTACAACTCCACCCGGGTGACCGCGCACGAGACCGGCCACGTGCTGGGTCTGCCGGACCACTACTCGGGCCCCTGCTCCGAGCTGATGTCCGGCGGCGGCCCCGGCACCTCGTGCCAGAACCCCTACCCGAACAGCCAGGAGCGCTCGCGCGTGGACCAGCTGTGGCGCAACGGGCTGGCTGCGTCGGGTCTGGGTTCGAAGGGCTAGGCGCCCGGAGAGCTAGGGCAGCTTCCCCACCTCGGGTACGTACTCCGGACAGTCCGGGTTCCGGCAGGGACCCGGCACCCACTCCGGGATGAAGATCCCGAGCGCCTTGCGCCGCCGGACGACGGTCTCGACGGAGCGCCCGCAGACCGGGCACGTGTGCTGCTCGTGCCCGGCCTGCGGAGCGACCGTCTCGTACGGGTGCGGGTGGCGCCGATCGTGCTGTTGGTGCTGTTCACCGGCCATACCTCCACGGTAGGCCGGTTCCGGGCGTTCGGCCGGTTTCAGCGCTTGACCGCGTACGAGCTGACGATCTGGCCGCCGCCGAGGGTGCGGACGCCGGTCAGCTCCAGGGGGCGCGCCCCGAATCCGGCGCGGGACATGGGCATGCCGGTGCCGGCGAAGACCGGGTAGGTCTTCACGATGAACTCGTCGATCTCGTCGATCAGCTGGGCGGCGAGGTCCGCTCCGCCGCACAGCCAGATGCCGAGCCCGTCCCTGGCCTTCAGCTCGCGCACCTCGGCGACGAGGTCGCCGCTGATCAGCTGCACCTGCGGGTCCGGCGAGGTGGTCAGCGAGCGCGAGACGACGTACTGCTCGGGCAGGTGGCCGCAGGGGCTGGTCATGCCCGCCTTGAGGCCCGGCTCGTACGAGTTGCGGCCCATCAGGACCGTGTCGAAGCGCTTCGGCGGGGTGTCGCCGATCCCGAGCCGGGATCTCTTTCACTGGACAGTGCCACCACTCCGGTACACGTCGATCAAAGTACTTCGCATGCAGTGGTCATGCAAAGGTGAATTCATGCGGGCCCCTGCGGCTTGCGCCACATGGGCCACATCAGCGGCCCCTCCGGCAGCTGCACCGCCTCGCCGGTGAACTCCCAGCCGAGCCGCTCGTACAGCCCCTTGCTGCGCTCACTGCTCGCCTCCAGGTAGGCCGGCACGCCCTCGCGGTCGCAGCGCTCCAGCACCGGCCGCATCAGCTCGGTGCCCAGCCCCTGACCCTGGCGGCCCGGGGCGACCGCGATCATCAGCAGGTACTCGTGCTCCTCGGCGGTCGGGTGCACCGCGCCCGTCAGCCGGCCGACCAGCTCGCACCGCTCGTTGTCGGGATCGGCGGCCGCGCGCATCATCGCCGGGACGTCGTCCTCGGCGGCTTCCCCCTCCGGATCTCCCGCCGGGACCCGCAGCCACAGGGCGGCCGCGGAGCCGTCCGCCGCGTAGTCGATGCGGCCCTCGGCCAGCGCCACGTCCACGAAGACACCCAGGAACCTGCCGTGCACCGCGGCCCGGTGCCCGGGGTCCGGGAAGACCCAGCTGCTCACCGGGTCGGTGCGGAAGGCCTCGTCGAGCAGCCGCGCCACCGCATCCCGGTCCGACTGATCCGCTCGCCGCATCTCCAGCGCCACTGGTCACACCCTTCGCTCGCGTTCAACTGCCGCGAGCGATACTAGAGTTGGGCCGGAACGGCGAAAAGCCCTGTTCCGGCACCATGCGGTGCCGGAACAGGGCTTGCGTACCGCCCTCCCCGCGCTACGGCCCCGGCCACGGGCCCCGCCACGGGCTCACCGGGTACGCCGCGTGACGAACTCGGCCAGCGCCAGCAGACCGCCCGCCGCCCCGAGGTCCGGTACGGCCCGGGACAGCAACTGCACCGCCCGGCCCATCCGGTCCGCGGCATGGGCCTGCGCCCAGTCGCGCCCGCCGGCCAGGTCCACCGCGTCGGCGGCCTTCCGTACGTCGTCCCCGGTCATGGGACCCGCGTACAGGGCCGCGAGCTCCTCGCCGGCCCTCGTGCCCGAGGTGAGGGCGGCCACCACCGGGAGCGACTTCTTGCGGGCGATCAGATCGGCCCCGGCGGGCTTGCCGGTGTGCCCGGGATCCCCCCAGATGCCGATCAGGTCGTCGATCAGCTGGAAGGCCAGCCCGGCCTCCCGGCCGAAGGCGTCCATCGTGTCGACCTCGTCCGGCCCGGCACCAGCGTAGAGGGCGCCGAGCGCGCAGGCACAGCCCAGCAGGGCCCCGGTCTTGGCCGTCGCCATGGCCAAGCACTCGTCGAGCGAGACGTACGGCCGCTGCTCGAACGCGCAGTCCGCCTGCTGGCCGGCGCACATCTCGATGACGCAGGCCGCGAGCCTCGCCGAGGCCGCCGCGGAGGCGGGATGCGGATCCTCCGCCAGCAGCCGCAGCGCGAGCGCCATCATGGCGTCTCCGGTGATGACCGCGTCCGGCATCCCGAACACGGTCCAGGCCGTGGGCCTGCCCCGGCGCTCCGCGTCCTTGTCGATGACGTCGTCGTGCAGCAGCGTGAAGTTGTGCGCCAGCTCCACGGCCACCGCCGCCCGCACGGCGCCCTCGGCCGGCGTGCCGCCGCCGCCCTGCAGCGCCCCGGCCGCGGCGAGCACGAGGGCGGGCCGGATGGCCTTGCCCGCGTTGCCCGCGGCCGGGGTGCCGTCCGCCCCCTCCCAGCCGAAGTGGTACATCGCCACGCGCCGCATCGAACCCGGCAGGCTCTCGACCGTGCGGCGCAGTTCCGGGTTGACCGTTTCTCTCGTCCGCTCCAGCAGGGCCGCGGCCTCCTGCCCCTCGCTGGTCGTGATCACCTCAGTGGTGCCCATGGCGTGTCCCCGATCCCCGGTGGTGCCCGGCCGGCCGCTCAGCGCCAGCGGGCGATCTCGACGTTCTCCAGGATGCCGAGCGCGTCCGGCACCAGCACCGCGGCGGAGAAGTAGGCCGTGACGAGGTACGAGATGATCGCCTGATCGTTGATGCCCATGAAGCGCACCGACATGCTCGGCTCGATCTCGTCCGGGATGCCGGGCTGGTGCAGGCCGATGACGCCCGACTCGTCCTCGCCGGTGCGCATGCAGAGGATGGACGTCGTCCGCGCGCCGCTGATCGGGATCTTGTCGCACGGGAAGATCGGCACGCCGCGCCAGGACTGGATGCGGTTGCCGCCGACGTCGATCGACTCCGGGTACAGCCCGCGCTTGTTGCACTCGCGGCCGAAGGCGGCGATGGCCTTGGGGTGGGCGAGGAACATCTTGGAACCGCGCCGCATGCTGAGCAGCTGGTCCATGTCGTCGGGGCCGGGCCCGCCGTCGTGCGGCTGGATGCGCTGGTCGTACTCGGCGTTGTGGAGCAGGCCGAACGAGGGGTTGTTGAGCATCTCGTGCTCCTGGCGCTCGCGCAGCGCCTCGACCGTGAGCCGCAACTGCTGCTCGGTCTGGTTCATCGGCTGGTTGTACAGGTCGGCGACGCGCGTGTGCACCTGCAGGACCGTTTGTGCAATGGACAGCTCGTACTCGCGGGGCCTGGCCTCGTAGTCCACGAAGGTGCCGGGGAGGACGGCCTCGCCCCGGTGGCCGGCGGAGAGGTCGATCGCGGCCTCGCCGTACGTGTTGGTGCGCTGGGCGGGCAGGGACCGCTGGGTCTCCACGTGCGCGCGCAGCGAGTCGACCCGGTCGGCGAGGAGCTGGAAGTCCTGGCGGGACAGGACGAGTGCGGTGCCGGAGGTGACGGCGCGGGCGGTGTACTCCCAGATCGCCTCCGCGTCGACGAGGGAGTCCTCGCCGAAGTAGGCGCCGTCGGCGACGGTCCGCAGGACCGCGTCCTCGCCGTAGGGGCCGGGGCCGATCTGCTCGATGCGTCCGTGGGCGAGCAGGAACACGCTGTCGGAGGCGCTGCCGAAGGAGGTCAGCTCCTGGCCGGCCTCGAAATCGATCTGCCGGCACCGCTGGGCCAGCTCGCCCAGCACGTCCAGGTCCTCGTAGGTGCGCAGCAGCGGGAGTTCGCCCAGCTCGGCCGGGATGACCTGGACCTGGGAGCCGGTCTTGACGAACTCCACGCGTCCGTCGCCGACCGAGTAGCTCAGCCGCCGGTTGACCCGGTACGTGCCGCCCTGCACCGACACCCACGGGAGCATCTTCAGGAGCCACCGGGAGGTGATCTCCTGCATCTGCGGCGCCGACTTGGTCGTGGTTGCCAAGTTCCGCGCGGCCGCTGTCGCAAGACTCCGCTGTGGTGTCCGGACCTCGGATTCGGAACCCGCCTGGACCGACATGTGTTTCCCTTTCGATCACTCCATGGATCTGCAGGATGCAGCCTTCCAGCACGGAACGTGATGGGACCATTACACAAAAGGGTGGGACTACTCCGTCGGGGCGTGGGCACCCTTTGGAGTTCACCTCCCTCACGCCCTCTGGCGGCCCACCGGTTCCGGCCACCGGCCACCCGGCCAACACGATCCTCCGAGGCCCCCGCAAGGCTTTAAGTTGCATCACAGATGCGAGTTTTCTAGAGTGCAGTCATGCGGCTGACCCGATTCACCGACCTGGCCCTGCGCGTCCTGATGCGCCTGGCCGTCGCGGAGGCGGACCTCCCGACCACGCGCGACGTGGCGGCGACCATGGAGGTCCCGTACACGCACACGGCGAAAGTGGTCACCAGGATGCAGCACCTCGGCCTGGTCGAGGCGCGGCGCGGGCGCGGCGGCGGGCTCGCCCTGACCGCCGCCGGGCGGGCCGCCTCGGTGGGCGGGGTGGTCCGCGAACTGGAGGGTGCGGGCGACGTCGTCGAATGCGAGGGCGCCACCCCCTGCCCGCTGCGCGGGGCCTGTCTCCTGCGGGGCGCACTGCGCCGGGCCCAGGAGGCGTTCTTCGCCGCACTGGACCCGCTGACGGTGAACGACCTCGTCGCGGCGCCCACCGGCCCGCTGCTGCTGGGCATTTCGGGCGGACCGCCAGGTCGGACCGAAACCCTCTGAGCCCGGGACCGGATGGCCGGTTCCCGCCGCCCGCGCAGGGCGGACCGAACGGGTGACCCACACCCAAAAATACGCATCCCAAATGCCAATTAACCTTGAACGACCACCAGGAGATCCGGATGCTGTCCGAGAAGTCGACCGAGACCGTACGCGCCACCCTGCCCGCCGTCGGCGCGGCCATCGGGGACATCACGGAGCTGTTCTACGCGAAGCTGTTCGCGGCCCACCCCGAACTGCTCCGCGACCTGTTCAACCGCGGCAACCAGAACGCCGGACTCCAGAAGCAGGCCCTCGCCGGCTCCATCGCGGCCTTCGCGACCCACCTCGTCGCCCGCCCGGACGCCCGCCCCGACGTGATGCTCCACCGCATCGCGCACAAGCACGCCTCCCTCGGCGTCACCCGCGAGCAGTACCCGGTCGTGCACCGCCACCTCTTCGCGGCGATCGCCGAGGTCCTCGGCGAGGCTGTCACCCCCGAGGTCGCCGAGGCCTGGGACGAGGTCTACTGGCTGATGGCCAACGCCCTGATCGCGATCGAGGAGCGGCTCTACGCCGAGCAGCAGGTCCTCGCCGGCGACGTGTGGCGCACGTGGACGGTCGCCGGCCGCGTCGAGGAGACCGCGGACTGCACCACCTTCCACCTCACCCCGGCGGACGGCGGCCCCGCCCCCTCCTTCAAGCCCGGCCAGTACGTCTCCGTCCAGGTCGAACTGCCCGACGGGGCCCGCCAGATACGCCAGTACAGCCTGTCCAGCGCCCCCGGCTCCCCGGTCCGCTCGATCACCGTGAAGCGGGTCCACGGCCCGGCCGCCGAGGGCCCCGACGGCGAGGTCTCGAACCACCTCCACGCCCGGGTCGCACCCGGCGACACCCTGCGGGTCTCGGCCCCGTACGGCGACCTGGTCCTGCGAGATCCCGCGGGCCCGGTCCTGCTCGCCTCGGCCGGGATCGGCTGCACCCCGATGCTGTCGATGCTGGAGCACCTCGCCGACACCGGGCACACCGCCCCGGTGACCGTCCTGCACGCCGACCGGTCCCCCGCCGACCACGCGCTGCGGGACGACCACCGGGCGCTGGCGCGCAAGCTGCCCGACGCCTCGGCCCGCTTCTGGTACGAGGCCGCCTCCGAGGACGCGGAGCCGGGTGACGGCGAGGGCCTCCTCGAGCTGTCGGACGTCCCGGTGGCCCCGGGCACCACGGCGTACCTGTGCGGGCCGCTCCCCTTCATGCGGGCCGTGCGCGCACAGCTGCTCGCCAAGGGCGTCCCCGCCTCGGACATCCACTACGAGGTGTTCGGCCCGGACCTGTGGCTGGCCTCCGCGTAACCCCCGCGACGGGTGGGCCGATCGGGACGAGTGTCCGGATCGGCTCGCTCACTGTACGAACACACTAGCCCGGAAGGGCGGCCTCCACTACACCGGACTGCAACGAGGTGGACACGCAAGGTGACCGCCATGCACCCGGAGAGGAGGCGGCCATGTCCGCACCCATGTCCGCGGACCGGTTCATCAGCGCGCTGAGGGCCGAGGGCCTGACCGTCGTCGAGGTCGGCGCCTGGCGCACCCACAACCGCAACCACAAGGGCCCGTGGGGCCCGGTGAACGGGGTGATGATCCACCACACCGTCACCCACGGCACCGCGTTCACCGTCGCACTCTGCCGCGACGGCGACGAGGACCTCCCCGGCCCGCTCTGCCACGGCGTGATCACCAAGGACGGCCGGGTCCACCTGGTCGGCTACGGCCGCGCCAACCACGCAGGGCTGGGCGACTCCGACGTCCTGGCGGCAGTGATCGTCGAGAAGCGGCTGCCGCCGGACCGCCAGGCAAACACTGACGGCAACCGGCACTTCTACGGCTTCGAGTGCGAGAACCTCGGCGACGGCGACGACCCCTGGCCGGAGGTCCAGCTCGACGCCATGGCCCGCGCGGCGGCGGCCGTGTGCCGCATCCACGGCTGGACCGAGCGCTCGGTGATCGGCCACCTCGAATGGCAGCCCGGCAAGATCGACCCGAAGGGCTTCAGCATGGACGACTTCCGCACCCGCGTCGGCGAACGCCTCAAGTAACCCACCGGGGGCGCGCCGGGGACAATGTACGGGTGACGCCCGAGCCCCCCGCCCTGCGCCCCCGCCCCCCGTCCCCGCTGGTCGAAGCGGTGGACGGGCGGTTCTCCGCGCATGGCGTACGGCTGCTGCTGAAGCGGGACGACCTCGTGCATCCGGAGCTGCCCGGCAACAAGTGGCGCAAGCTCGCGCCGAATCTGCGGGCCGCCGTCGAGGGGGGCTTCCCCGGGCTGGTCACCTTCGGCGGGGCGTACTCGAACCATCTGCGGGCCGCCGCGGCGGCCGGGCGGCTGCTGGGGATGCCGACCACCGGGATCGTCCGGGGCGACGAGCTCGCGGGCCGGCCCCTCAACGACTCCCTGGCCCGGTGCGCGGCGGACGGGATGCGGCTGCACTTCGTCACGCGCACGGAGTACCGCCGCAAGGCCGAGCCCGAGATGCTGGCCCGGCTGCTCGCAGGGGCCGGCGCGGCCGCCTCGTACGTCGTCCCGGAAGGCGGCAGCAACGCCCTCGCCCTGCACGGCTGTACGGAGCTCGGGCGCGAGCTGCGGGGCATGTCCGACGTCGTCGCGGTGGCCTGCGGCACGGGCGGCACCCTGGCCGGCCTGGCGGCGGGGCTGGCCCCGGACCAGCGGGCGCTGGGCGTCCCCGTCCTGGCGGGCGGGTTCCTCGGCGCGGAGATACGTTCCCTCCAGCAGGCGGCCTTCGGCGGCCCGGCCGGGGTCTGGAGCCTGGCGGAGGACTTCCACCACGGCGGCTACGCCCGCGTCCCCGCACTCCTGGAGGCGTTCGCCGCCGATTTCGAGGAGCGGCACGGGTTCCCGGTCGAGCGGATCTACGTGGCCAAGCTGCTCTGGGCCCTGGCGGCCCTCACGGAGTCGGGTGCCTTCCCCCCGGGCACCACGCTGGCGGCCGTCGTCACGGGCCGCCCGTGACGCTGCCCGCGGCGGAGCCGGAAGCGGACCGGCGCGACGTACGGCGCCAGTACCAGCGGGTCGCCGCGAGGAGGGCCACGCCGTAACCCGCGAACGCGACGTACCCGATCCACCCCACCAGCAGGGTGCTGTTGCGGGACGGGCTGTCCCCCTGGCGGAGGGGGACCGCGCCCAGCTGGGCCAGCGCCAGCCAGCCGAGCCCCAGCAGTCCGTACGGGACCAGCGTGCCCACGCCGATCAGCGCCGGGGTCAGCGGCAGCCACCGCGGCAGCCGCATGCCCCACGGGCGGATCAGGCAGAACAGCAGCAGGATCCCGATCAGCGCCATCAGCACCGTGCCGTCCAGCCCCCACCGCTCCAGGGTCATCCACAGCCCGGACGCGCCGTTGCGCTCGTACGCGGCGAGCATCTCGGCTCCGGTGATGCCGGCGAAAGTGCCGCCCAGGGCCCAGGTGAGCTTCATCGCCGCGTACGGCAGGAAGCTCAGCACCCCCACGTACGCGATCCACCGCCCCGGCCGCCCCGGTGCGGCAGCGTCCAGGCTCCGGCCCCGCCCTGCCGCGACTCCCGACAGCACCGCGCCCACCAGCCCCAGGGTGTGCAGGACCGCGCCCGTCCAGCTGTCCGGCGGCTGCCCGAACAGCAGCGTGATCACGTCCATCAGCAGCAGGCACCCCGCCGTGGCAGACAGCCCGCACGCCGCCCACCACAGCACCCGCAGGCGAGCCGCCTGCGCCAGGGCCGCCACGGCCGCCGCCACGGCCAGGGGCCACGCCGCGAGCGGCGGCCCCCACCCCAGCACGCCGGCCCCGAGCCCTGCGGGACCCGCGACGGCGGCCCACCATCCGAGACTTTTCGATGTCATGCCCCGAGCCTCGCGGCGGCGCAGGCCCCGCGCGTCCGCCCCCGGTGCCATCCCGCTCCCCCGCCCGGGGGATCAGGCCGCGTCCTCGCGGTACGCCGCCGCCTCCTCCAGGTCCAGCCTGCGCAGCAGGCTCCGCAGCATCTCGTCGTCGATCCGGCGGCGGTCGCGCAGGCCCACGAACACCTCCCGCTCGGCCGCGATCATCTCCCGCGCGAGGCGCCGGTAGACGTCGTCCGCCGATTCGCCGGTGACCGGGTTGACCTCCCCCAGCCGCTCCCACACCGCGTTGCGCCGCCGTTCCATCACCGTGCGCAGCCGCTCGGCCAGCGGCGGCGGCAGCGCGTTCTCCGGCTGGGCCAGCAGCTCCGCCAGCCGGTCCTCCGCCGACCGCGAGGCCTCGCTCTGGGCCTGGGCCTCGGCCAGCGTCTCCGCCTGCACGTCCCGCGGCGGCAGCCGCAGCAGCCGGATCAGCGGAGGCAGCGTCAGGCCCTGCACCACCAGCGTGCCGATCACCGTCGTGAAGGTCAGGAAGAGGATCAGGTTCCGGTGCGGCACGCTCATCGGCACCGAGAAGGCGATCGCCAGCGACACCACCCCCCGCATTCCGGCCCAGCCGACGATCACCGGCGCCTTCCAGGTGGTGTCCGGCTCCCGGATCCGGATCCGCTCCGACAGCCTGGGCACGAAGGTGGCCGGGAAGACCCACACGAAGCGGGCCACCACCACCGCGAGGAACACCGCCAGCGCGTACCAGGCCGCGTCCCAGCCCTCGTACTCCGCGACCCCCTTCAGGACCACCGGCAGCTGGAGGCCGATCAGCGCGAAGACCACCGACTCCAGGATGAAGGCGATCATCCGCCACACCGCCTCCTCCTGGAGCCGGGTCGCGAAGTCGACCTGCCAGTTGCGGTGTCCGAGGTACAGCGCCACCACGACCACCGCGAGCACGCCCGATGCGTGCACCCGCTCGGCCGCCGCGTACGCCACGAACGGGATCAGCAGCGACAGGGTGTTCTGGAGCAGCGGCTCCCGCAGCCGCCTGCGCAGGAGGTGGATCGGCACCATCAGCACCAGGCCCACGCCGATGCCCCCCACCGAGGCCAGCAGGAACTCCGCGATCCCGCCCGCCCAGCCGGCGCTCACCCCGATCGCCGCGGCCAGTGCCACCTTGTACGCGGTGATGGCGGTGGCGTCGTTCACCAGGGACTCGCCCTGGAGGATCGTCGTGATCCGGTTCGGCAGCCCCAGCTTGCGGGCGATCGCCGTCGCGGCCACCGCGTCGGGCGGCGCGATCACGGCCCCCAGCACCAGCGCCACCGGCAGCGAGAGCCCCGGCACCACCAGGTAGGCCGCGTACCCGACGGCGACCGTCGCGAACAGCACGTACCCGACCGACAGCAGTGCGACGGGCCGTACGTTCGCCCGCAGGTCCAGGTACGAGCTGTCCACGGCGGCCGTGTACAGCAGCGGCGGGAGCAGCAGCGGCAGCACGATGTGCGGATCGAGGGCGTACGAGGGCACGCCCGGGATGTACGAGGCCAGCAGGCCTGCGGCGACCAGCAGCAGGGGCGCGGGCACCCGGGTCCAGCGCGCGGCGCCGGCCACGATCGCGCTGCCCGCCACCAGCGCCACCAGCGGCAATACCTCCATCGAAGATCGATCCTTATTCCTCGGCCACCCGTACGCGGGCCATCTTGGCTTCCTTTCCTCTCTGACGAGCGGAAAGCCCCGACCTCGTGGACGGGAATTCCTGGTTCAGCACGGCCCGCCCGTCCGGGAAGACTCCCGTTGAGGTCTTACGCCCGCTCCGCAGGCAGACACCGCCAGCCCGGCGGCCAGAAGATTGACCCGGTGACCGTGGTCGGCTCCACACCCTCCGGCAACGGCCTCGGCATGGCCGAGGTCTGGGCGTAGTTCAGGCGCTCCTGACGGGTCCGGGCTTCCGTGCGCGCCGCGAGTGCCAGGTTGTGGACCTTCCGCACGCATCCGAACGTGCGCGCCAGCTCGGAGGCCTGCTCCCCGGTCGGATGGAAGCGGTACTTGAACGCCCGTTTGACGGTGGGGGTCGGCACGGCTCACACAGTAGGGACGTACCCTGTAAGGATCAAGCTCCGGTCAAGGCGTGATGCAAGAACACCCCGCTGCTTCGCAGCTCCGGCCCATGGAAGCGGTTCGCCCCGAAACTGAAGGCCGTCGTATCCGTACAAGGAGAGTGCGATGAGAGAGTGCACCCACGTTCCCGAGCTGCCGCACCCCGAGCCTGTCCCGACCGCCCTGACCTGCCCCGAATGTCAGGTGCTCGGCAGCCATCCGGTGCAGCTGCGGATGTGCCTGTGGTGCGGGCACGTGGCGTGCTGCGACTCCTCCCCGCACCGGCACGCCACTGCGCACTATCAGAGCACCGGCCATCCGGTCATGCGCAGCTTCGAGCCGGGCGAGACGTGGCGGTGGTGTTTTGTCGACGGTTCGATCGTCTGAACCGGGGTAGGTCAACCCTCCGCCGGTTCCCCTGATTTGGGCCCGCAGACCCCTAGCCACTGTGCGTACCCATGGGCTTACCATCAGTCACTGACCGCGGGTCGGGGGTCCTGAAACGGGCGCCATCAGGGGTGCCGCGACACGATCGACCGGATCGCGATAGCGTCACCGGCGAACAGAGCTCGTACCACCTTGGAGGTGAGGGTGTCCCAGATCGCAGGCGAGCCCGGGACCCAGGACTTCGTGGAAGTCCGGCTGCCCGCTGCGGGTGCCTACCTGTCGGTGCTGCGAACGGCCACGGCCGGCCTCGCGGCACGTTTGGACTTCACCCTCGACGAGATCGAGGACCTCCGCATCGCGGTGGACGAGGCCTGCGCGATCCTGCTCCAACAGGCCGTGCCGGGCTCCGTCCTCAGCTGCGTGTTCCGGCTGGTCGACGACTCGCTGGAGGTGACCGTCTCGGCGCCGACCACGGACGGGCGCGCACCGGAGCGCGACACGTTCGCCTGGACCGTCCTGTCGGCGCTGGCCGGCAAGGTCGAGTCCACGGTCGAAGAGGACCGGACAGTGAGCATCAGCCTCTACAAACAGCGCGGCGCGGGTCCAGGCCCGGCGTGAGCGGCGGGGAGATCCCGGTGCGGGGCGGGGATCGGCCCCGGGTACGGCACGAGGTCGACGGCGGCATCCCGGAGCAGCAGCACGCCCGGCCGCACCCGGCTGACGCGGATGCGGAATACGGCTTTTTGGACTCGGCGGAGCGACGGGCGGGCCCTATGAGCGAGAACCAGCACGAAGAACCACAATCCTCACAGCCACCCGGTGCCGCTGCCGCGGCCCCGGACGCGGTATCCGCACCGGTGCCGCCGGTG
This sequence comes from Streptomyces sp. NPDC097981, assembly GCF_040302565.1. Classification (NCBI taxonomy): domain Bacteria; kingdom Bacillati; phylum Actinomycetota; class Actinomycetes; order Kitasatosporales; family Streptomycetaceae; genus Streptomyces; species Streptomyces sp. NPDC097981. The sequence goes on along the minus strand of NZ_JBEORW010000003.1, from coordinate 201,477 downwards.
TCCGCGGCGCTGCCCGATCCGCGCGACCGCAGCGGCGCGCGGGCCCTGTTCATCGAGCTGCGGGCGCTGCCCGACGGTTCGGCGGAGAAGGCGGAGCTGCGCAACCGGCTGGTGCGGATGCACCTGCCGCTGGTCGAGCACCTCGCCCGGCGGTTCCGCAACCGCGGTGAGCCGCTGGACGACCTGACCCAGGTCGCCACGATCGGTCTGATCAAGTCGGTGGACCGGTTCGACCCGGACCGCGGGGTCGAATTCTCCACGTACGCGACCCCCACCGTGGTCGGAGAGATCAAGCGGCACTTCCGCGACAAGGGCTGGGCCGTGCGCGTGCCCCGGCGCCTCCAGGAGCTGCGGCTCTCGCTGACCACGGCCACGGCCGAGCTGTCCCAGCAGCACGGCCGCTCCCCCACGGTCCACGAGCTCGCGGAACGGCTCGGGATCTCCGAGGAGGAGGTGCTGGAGGGGCTGGAATCGGCCAATGCCTACAGCACGCTCTCGCTGGACGTCCCGGACACCGACGACGAGTCGCCGGCGGTGGCGGACACCCTGGGGGCGGAGGACGAGGCGCTGGAGGGCGTCGAGTACCGGGAGTCGCTCAAGCCGCTGCTGGAGGGGCTGCCTCCGCGGGAGAAGCGGATCCTGCTGCTGCGGTTCTTCGGCAACATGACCCAGTCGCAGATCGCGCAGGAGGTCGGCATCTCCCAGATGCACGTCTCCCGCCTGCTGGCCCGCACCCTGGCCCAGCTGCGCGAGAAGCTCCTCGTCGAGGAGTAGCAGGAGTACGGATACGAATACGGGCCGCAGGGCTCGTACGGGCTATCGGGTCTGCTCGCCGGGCCCGATTCCCAGCGCCTCGGTCGCCGTCGGGTTCACCAGCAGGGCCACGACGGCCACTGCGGCCACGGCCAGCGCCACGGCGGCGGCGATCATCGCCCCGCCCGTGGAGTACAGGGTCCACGCCACCGGCAGCGCCATCAACTGGGTGATCAGCGCGGGCCCGCGGCTCCAGCGGCGGGCCCGCCGCAGCCCGCGGGCCGCGATCAGCGGCAGTGCGGCGAGCACGAGCAGGGTGACCCCGCCGGTCTCGGCCTGCTGCGGGGAATCGGGGTCGCCCGCGATGCCCACGAACAGCATGTAGACACCGAGGCCGGCCAGCGCCAGACCCTCCAGGGCGGTCAGCGCGGCGGCGGCGGTGAGCCGTCCGGGCAGCGGGGCGGTCGGCTGGGCCGTGGCGGCGGTGGGCTTCGTACTCACCCCAGCAGGGTAGCCGCGCACCCCCGGCCCCGGAGGGGACGGGCAGTATGGGCGGCATGTAAACGGGTCGGTAGGCTGGCGTTCATGCGTGCACTCCTCGTGGCCAACCCAGCAGCGACGACCACCAGTGCGCGTACGCGCGATGTCCTGACCCACGCCCTGGCCAGCGAGATGAAGCTGGAAGCGGTGACCACCGAATACCGCGGGCACGCCCGGGACCTGGGCCGCAGGGCGGCCGAGCAGGGCATCGACCTCGTCGTGGCGCTGGGCGGCGACGGCACGGTCAACGAGGTGGTCAACGGCCTCCTGCACAACGGGCCGGATCCGGACCGGCTGCCCCGGCTGGCAGTGGTCCCCGGCGGCTCGACCAACGTGTTCGCCCGCGCGCTCGGACTGCCCAACGATGCGGTCGAGGCGACCGGCGCCCTGCTGGACGCGCTGCGGGAGCGGCGCGAGCGGACGGTGGGCCTGGGCCTGGCGGCCGGCACCCCGGGCACGGAGGACGAGTCGGTACCGGCGCGCTGGTTCACGTTCTGCGCGGGCTTCGGTTTCGACGCGGGCGTGGTGGGCCGGGTCGAGCAGCAGCGGGAGCGCGGCAAGCGTTCGACGCACGCCCTGTACGTACGGCAGCTGATGCGCCAGTTCTGGGAGGAGCCGAACCGGCGCCACGGCACGGTGACGTTGGAGCGCCCCGGCGCGGATCCCGTGACCGATCTGGTGCTGTCGATAGTCTGCAACACCTCGCCGTGGACTTATCTGGGCAATCGTCCGCTTTACGCCTCTCCCGAGGCGTCGTTCGACACCGCACTTGACGTATTGGCACTCAATCGTTTGTCAACTCCGGCGGTCGCGCGCTACGCGACACAGCTCCTGACCTCGACTCCTGAGCGCGGTCCACGCGGCAAGCACGCGGTGTCTCTGCACGATCTGACCGACTTCACCTTGCATTCGAAGGTTCCGCTTCCGTTCCAGATGGACGGAGACCATCTCGGCGTGCGGACCAGCGTTCGGTTCACAGGCGTACGCCGTGCACTGCGTGTGATTGTGTGAGTGGAAGGGGCAAAAGTCCTTTCACTCGAACGTTTACACGCCGGTCCACCCTCACGATGTAGGGCTGTGACCTAGTAGACACCGACGAATCAAAAAAAACTTTCCGGAAGGGGTTGTATCCCCGTCCGAGGTTTGCGAATCTCTTCATGGCGATCGGGACAGCCCGCAAAACCCGGCACCCACACAGACCGCCAGAACCCCTCCACGAGTCCCTGACTGACCTTCCAGGAAACTGGGCGGTCGCCCTTCCCTCACGGGGGGATTCGTGAAAGCGTTCACATTCACAAGCAACCTGCCCGCAATACAAGGAGATGGAGCAGCCATGGACTGGCGTCACAACGCCGTTTGCCGCGAGGAAGACCCGGAACTCTTCTTCCCCATCGGCAACACCGGTCCTGCGCTGCTGCAGATCGAGGAAGCCAAGGCCGTCTGCCGCCGTTGCCCCGTCATGGAGCAGTGCCTGCAGTGGGCGCTTGAGTCCGGTCAGGACTCCGGCGTCTGGGGCGGTCTCAGCGAGGACGAGCGCCGCGCGATGAAGCGCCGCGCCGCTCGCAATCGGGCGCGCAACGCCACCGCCTGACATCGACTTTCGAGCCTCGAGCCGCAGCGCGTAGCAACACCAGACAAGCGCTCAGCAACGTGCTCTTGAGCCCCGGACCGAGAACCTTTCGGTCCGGGGCTCAGTGCTGTCCGGGGTCCGTCCGGACGCACTCGTCACACTGAGTGACCGGCGTGCTGCCGGTTCCGCTCTTACTTCTGCGGGCTGACCGGGACTTCGAGGACGACCTTGGTGCCGCGCGGCTCGGCCGGGAGCATGTCGAACGTGCCGCCGAGCTCGCCCTCCACGAGGGTCCGTACGATCTGGAGCCCGAGGTTGCCGGCCTTCTGCGGGTCGAAGCCCTCCGGCAGACCGGAGCCGTCGTCGAGCACCGTGATCAGCAGCCGGCCGTCCGTACGGCCGGAGCCGGTGCGGGTCGCGGACACCTCCACCCGGCCGCCCTCCCCCTGCGTGAAGGCGTGCTCCAGGGCGTTCTGGAGGATCTCGGTCAGCACCATCGACAGCGGAGTGGCGACCTCCGCGTCCAGGATCCCGAACCGGCCGGTACGCCGGCATTCCACCTTGCCCGGCGAGATCTCCGCGACCATCGCGATCACACGGTCGGCGATCTCGTCGAACTCGACCCGCTCGTCCAGGTTCTGAGAGAGCGTCTCGTGCACGATCGCGATCGAACCGACACGGCGCACGGCCTCGTTGAGCGCCTCGCGGCCGCCCTCGGAATCCATCCGGCGGGCCTGCAGCCGCAGCAGTGCGGCCACGGTCTGGAGGTTGTTCTTCACCCGGTGGTGGATCTCCCGGATGGTCGCGTCCTTGGTGATCAATTCACGTTCGCGACGACGCAGTTCCGTGACGTCCCGGCACAGGACGAGGGAGCCGATCCGGGTGCCCTTGGGCTTGAGCGGGATGGCGCGCAGCTGGATGACCCCGCCGTTGCCCTCGACCTCGGTCTCGCGCGGGGCCCAGCCGCTGGCGAGCTTGCCGATCGCCTCGTCCACGGGGCCGCGGGTGGGGGCGAGCTCGGCGGTGGTGGTGCCCAGGTGCTGGCCGACGAGGTCGGAGGCGAGGCCGAGGCGGTGGTAGGCGGAGAGCGCGTTCGGCGACGCGTACGTGACCACGCCGTCGGCGTCGAGCCGCATCAGGCCGTCCCCGGCGCGCGGGGAGGCGTCCATGTCGACCTGCTGGCCGGGGAACGGGAAGGAGCCGGCCGCGATCATCTGGGCCAGGTCGGAGGCGGACTGGAGGTAGGTGAGCTCCAGTCGGCTGGGTGTACGCACAGTGAGCAGGTTGGTGTTGCGCGCGATCACGCCCAGGACCCGGCCCTCGCGGCGCACCGGGATGGACTCGACCCGGACGGGCACCTCCTCGCGCCACTCCGGGTCGCCCTCGCGCACGATCCGGCCCTCGTCGAGCGCGGCGTCCAGGAGCGGGCGCCGGCCGCGCGGAACCAGGTGGCCGACCATGTCGTCCTGGTACGAGGTGGGGCCGGTGTTGGGGCGCATCTGCGCGACCGAGACGTACCGGGTGCCGTCGAGCGTGGGAACCCACAGCACGAGGTCGGCGAAGGAGAGGTCGGAGAGCAGCTGCCACTCCGAGACCAGCAGGTGGAGCCACTCCAGGTCGGTTTCACTGAGAGCGGTGTGCTGGCGTACGAGGTCGTTCATGGAGGGCACGTGGCGAGCGTACCTCGGGTATGGGCCATGACTTTCCCCACGGCGACTACTCAGGAGTACCCAGGAAGGGCCGAGTCCGCGTACTGTTGGAGGAAGTGACGGGTTTCCAGGGCCCGACATTGGATGGACAGAACAGAATGGTCTAGTCCACAATTGGCTAAGCTTCCGCCCTCCCCGCACAGGAGGACGGATCGAGGTGAGCGGCGCGCTCTGCCCTGACCGCGCAGGCACCTCTCAAACGGCCGCCGGGAACCGCACACCCGCCGGCCGAAAGTACTCCGGGCTACGGTGCCGGACGGGTTGAGGGTCCCGTCCCGGCACCGTGGCCCAGAGGAATTCCGGCGGAAAGATCCCGGGGTCGTCCGGCTTCCGCCCTACTGCGGCCAGGCCCCCGTCGCCGGCTCCGCCACCGCTTCCGGTCCTTCCCGGCCCGCCCCGTCGCGCGACTGCCGGGACATCCCCACGTACAGCACCAAGGCGCCGTTCTTCGTGATCGAGCACGGGCCGGCGCGGCTGCGGGACGGGGGCCGGATCTGTGAACGTGACCGGCACCCCCGGGATCGCCCATCCGGCGGATCCCGGCCACGATCACGAACAAGGGCGCGGTGAACGCGCTGACCGTCCCCCTGGCCGCCGAGCCGGCCGCGGGTGCGCTGTACGTCCTGGCGCCGGGAGGCCGGGGGCGGGGCGGGGCGGGGCGGGGACCCGGATCACGATGAGAGGGGCGGAAGACCGGTCCAGGACGCCCGGCCTCTGCTAGATTGGTCTATACCACATCGTCCCACTCCAGATCGGCAGGCCCCGCGTGGAAGTTGTCATCGTCCCGGACGCCAAGGCAGGCGGCGAGCTCATCGCGGAGGCCGTGGCCGCCCTGGTCCGCCGCAAGCCCGACGCCCTGCTCGGCGTGGCGACCGGCTCCACCCCGCTGCCGATCTACGAGGCCCTGGCCGCCAAGGTGAAGGCCGGCGAGGTCGACGCCGGCCGGGCCCGCATCTGCCAGCTCGACGAGTACGTCGGCCTGCCGGCCGGGCACCCCGAGTCCTACCGCGCCGTCGTGCTCCGCGAGGTCGTCGAGCCGCTGGGCCTGTCCGAGGCCTCCTTCATGGGCCCCGACGGCTCCGCCACGGACCTCGTCGCCGCCTGCGAGGCGTACGACCGCGCCCTCGCCGAGGCCGGCGGCGTGGACCTCCAGCTGCTCGGCATCGGCACGGACGGGCACATCGGCTTCAACGAGCCCTGCTCCTCGCTCGCCTCCCGCACCCGGATCAAGACGCTGACCGAGCAGACCCGCATCGACAACGCGCGCTTCTTCGACGACGACATGGCCCAGGTTCCGCACCACGTCATCACCCAGGGGATCGGCACCATCCTCGACGCCCGCCACCTGGTGCTGCTCGCCACCGGCGAGGGCAAGGCCGAGGCCGTCGCGCAGACCGTCGAGGGCCCGCTGTCCGCGCTGGTCCCCGCCTCCGCGCTCCAGCTGCACCGGCACGCGACCGTCGTCGTGGACGAGGCCGCCGCCTCCAAGCTGAAGCTGGCGGACTACTTCCGGCACACCTACGCCAACAAGCCCGCGTGGCAGGGGCTTTAGGCGGCACCTCCCCACACGTACGAAGGGCCGGGCTCCCGCGGGGGCCCGGCCCTTCGTGCGCGTGGGGGCCCGAACGGCCCCGGGCATGCCCGTGCCCCCGGACAGGGCGTCCGGGGGCACGGGACAGGGCGGACCGGGATCCGGGGCTGGTCAGACCCCGGCGATGAGCTCCGCCGCCGCCCTGCCGCAGACCCGCGAGGCACCGTGCGTCGCGATGTACAGTGCCCCGCGCGGCTCGGCCCGCGGAACGCCCATCTCCACGACGACCGTGTCCGGACGGGCCGCGACCAGCGCGTCCAGGACCCGGGTCATCCACGGATGCCGGTGCGCGTCGCGGACCACCGCCACGACGGTGCGCCCGCCGGCCGCCGCGAGGACGTCCCCGGCCGCGGCGCCCTCCGCGAACACCCCGGACCCGGACCCCGGCACCAGCGCGGCCAGTTCACCGGCCACGCCCCACGGGGTCTCGTCGCCCACCGCGATGTTCGCGACGGGCGCCAGCGTGGCGACGTACGGGTCGGACACGGGCGCGGCGGCGCCGCTGGCGACCACCGCGCGCCGCGCCGCCGCCAGGCCGATGCCGGGCGCGCCCCCCTCCGGCGCGCCCGGCACGGCGGCGGCCCGGGCCTGCCGGGTCCATGCGGCCAGCTCCCGTACCCGGGCGGCGGCGTCGGCGAGCCGCTCCTCGGGGAGCGCGCCCTCCCGCACGGCCGCGATCAGGGCGCCCTGCAGCCGGAGCACGGTGGCCTCGTCGGCGAGCCCGCCGCCGACGCAGATCGCGTCGGCACCGGCCGCGATGGCGAGGACCGAGCCGCGCTCGATGCCGTACGTCCCGGCGATGGCGTTCATCTCCATGCCGTCGGTGACGATCAGGCCCTCGTAGCCGAGCTCCTTGCGCAGCAGGCCGGTCAGGATCTGCGGGCTGAGCGTGGCCGGGCGGGCAGGGTCGAGGGCAGGCACCAGGATGTGCGCGCTCATCACGGCCTTGGTGCCGGCTTCGATGGCGGCCTTGAACGGGATCAGTTCGCGCGCCTGGAGCGTGTCGAGGTCCACGTCGATGCGCGGCAGCGCGTGGTGCGAGTCGACGTTGGTGTCGCCGTGGCCCGGGAAGTGCTTGGTGCAGGCGGCGACGCCCGCGGACTGGAGGCCCTCGACGTACGCGGCGGTGTGCCGGGCGGCGAGGCGGGTGTCGGCGCCGAAGGACCGGACGCCGATGACGGGGTTGTCCGGGTTGGAGTTGACGTCGGCGGACGGGGCCCAGTTGAGGTTGACCCCGCACTCGGCGAGGCGGCGGCCCAGCTCGCGGGCGACGTCGCGGGTCAGTACGGTGTCGTCGACGGCGCCGAGGGCCAGGTTGCCGGGGAAGGACGAGCCGCCCCGGACCTCCAGACGGGTGACGTCGCCGCCCTCCTCGTCGATCGCCACGAGGACGTCGTCCCGCTCGGCCCGCAGCTGCGCGGTGAGCGCGGCGAGCTGCTCGGGCGTGGCGATGTTGCGGCCGAAGAGGCCGACGGCGGTCAGCCCTTCGCCGACCCGGCGGAGCAGCCACGCCGGGGCGGTGGTGCCCTCGAAGCCGGGCTGCAGGACCGCGAGGGCGTCGCGGGTCAACGTGTCGACGCGGTGCGCAAGGACAGTCATGTGCCGTTATCCCTTCACGGCGCCGGAGGTCATGCCGCCGACGGCCTTGCGCTGGAGGAAGACGAAGATCACCAGGACCGGGACCGCGAACAGCGTGGACGCGGCCATGGTGGCGCCCCAGTCGTTGCCGAAGGCCGTCTGGAACTGGGTCAGCCACAGGGGCAGGGTCTGGGCGGTCTTGTCCTTGTTGAGGATCAGGACCATTGCGAACTCGTTCCAGGCGGTGATGAAGCCGAAGAGCGAGGTGGACATCAGCCCGGGCGCCAGCAGCGGGAAGATCACCTTGAGGAAGGCCTGGCCGCGGGTACAGCCGTCGATCTGGGCGGCCTCCTCCAGCGTCACCGGGACCGCGGCGATGAAGCCGCGCAGGGTCCAGATGGTGAAGGGCAGGACCATCACGAAGTAGATCGCGGTCAGCAGCGGGAGGCTGTTCAGCATCTCGGCGTCACGGGCGATCATGTACATCGCGATGACCATGACCTCCCAGGGGGCCATCTGCGCCATCATGACGCCCAGCACCAGGCCCTTGCGGCCCCTGAACTTCATCCGGGCGATGGCGAAGCTCGCGGCGAGGGCCACGACCAGGGCCAGTACCACGGCGCCGACGGTGACCAGCAGGCTGTTCTGCACGTACGTCCAGAACAGCTCGACACCGGTGGCCTTGGTGAAGTTGTCCAGCGTCGGGGTGAAGACGAAGACGGGGTCCTTGGAGAGGATCTGCCCGGACGGCTTGAGGGCCGAGGAGAACATCCAGTAGACGGGGAAGACGAAGACCACGGCCAGGACGAGGGCGCCCAGGTTCTTCGCCACGGCGGCGGGACGCAGCGGGCGGCGCGTGCGCAGCTGCCGCGCGGGCTTCGGGGCGGCGGGTGCGGGCTTCGGCGCGGTGGTGGTGCTCACTGCTCCTCCTCCTGCTTCAGGATCAGGCGGAAGTAGAAGGACATGACGATCACGAGCATCACGATCGTCAGGACGGAGATCGCGGCCGCGAGCGCGTAGTGGCTCTGGCTCTGACCCTCGACGAAGGCGAAGACGGGCAGGGTCTCGGAGCCGCGGTCGGGGCCGCCGCGGTTCATCGCGTAGACCTGGGTGAAGGCTTTGAAGACCCAGATCACCTCAAGGAACGTGGTGACGAGGAAGAACGGCTTGAGGTTCGGAAAAACGACCTGCCAGAACGTCTGCCAGCCGTTCGCGCCGTCCATCCGCGCGGCCTCGTACAGCTCGCCGCCGACGGTGGTCAGGCCGGCGTACATGTTGAGGGCGACGAAGGGGACGGAGCCCCAGACCACCAGGATCGTGACGATCACCAGGGTGGAGAAGCCGGACTCGAACCAGTTGTGCTGCTCGTAGCCGGAGAAGCCGGCGGTGCGCATGACCCAGTTCATGACGCCGAACTGCTCGTCGAACAGCCACTGGAAGACGGTGACGGACGCGACGATCGGCATGGCCCAGGCCATCACCAGGGCCATCGACAGGACCAGGCGCATCCACTTGCCGAGGCGGTTCAGCAGGATCCCGAGGAGGCTGCCGATCACCATGATCAGGGCGACGTTGGCCGCGGTGAAGGCGAAGGTGCGCGCGACGACGGTCCAGAAGTGCGAATCGCCCAGCAGCCGGGTGTAGTTCTCGACGCCGTTGAAGGGCGCCTTCCGCTGGATGAACTCGATCTTGTCGACCTTCTGGAACGACAGGACGACGTTCTTGGCCAGCGGGTACAGCAGCAGCGTGGCCAGGCTGAGGACCGCGGGCCCGATCAGGAGGTACGGCAGCCAGCCCGAGGGAAGCGACTTTCTGCCCCGGCGAGGAGACGAGGGAGTGGTCCCGGTGGTGGTGGGCGGCGTCTGCTGCCGTCCGGCGGACTTCGGTGGTGCGTCCTGTGGAGCGGTCACCGCTCCCTGGGAGTGCACGGTCATGTCTTGGTTACCTCGGCTGCGGTCGGGCGTCGCATACGTCTGTCAATGCGCGACCGGGGTACGGCGGACGCCGGGCGCCGGCCGCACCCCCGGTGCTGCGTGCTACTTGTTGATGCGGTTCGCGATTTCCCTGTCCGCGTCCGCGCCCGCCTTGGCGGCGTCCTCACCCTTCAGGACCTTGGTCATGAACTCCTTGAGCGGGTTGGGCTCGGTCTCGACGTTCGCCCAGCCCGGGGTGACCGGGGTGATGCGGCCGTTGACGCCGCCCTTGCCCATGGCCTCGGCGAAGGAGCCCGCGGCGGGGGCGAAGTTCGCGGCGGCCTGGTTCGGGAGCAGCGCGCCCTTGACCTCGGCGGCGTACTTCGTCATCTGGTCCTTGCCGGCGGCGAGGGCGAGCCACTCCTTGGCGAGCTCCTTGTTCTTGGAGCGCTCGGCGACGGCGAGGTTCGAGCCGCCGAGGAAGACGGTGCCCGGCTTGTCGGCGGTCTTGCCCGGGATCGGGAAGTAGCCGAAGTCGGCTTCCTTGCCCGCGTCCTTCAGGGCCTTCTCCGCACCGCCGGCCTCCCAGCCGAGACCGATCCAGGAGGCGACGCCGCCCTTGGGAACGATGTCGGTGGACTGCTGCGGGGTGGCCTCGTCCTTGTCCTTCGGGGCGGTGGAGTAGGCCTGGAGCTTCTTGTAGAACTCCATCGCGGAGGCGGCCTGGGGGGTGCCGAGACCGCCCTTCCACTTGCCGCCGTCCTTGACGGCGAGCTCGCCGCCCTCGTCCCAGATGAAGCCGGCGAGGACGTACCAGCTCTGGCCGGGGAGGTAGATGGGCTGGGTGGACGGGTCGGAGGCCTTCAGCTTCTCCAGGCCGGCGATCCACTCGTCGCGGGTGGTCGGCGGGGTGACGCCGGCCTTGGCGAAGGCCTTCTTGTCGTAGACGACGACGCGGTTGGCGGCGTACCACGGGGCGGAGTAGAGCTTGCCCTCGTACTCGGCCGAGGCGAGCATGCTCTTCTGCCAGGCGTCCGCGCCGAACTTGGGCTTGTCCTTGGTCAGGTCGGCGAGGCCGCCGGTGACCGCGTAGCCGGCGGTCTGGGTGTTGCCGAGCTCGAGGACGTCCGGCGGAGTGTTCTCGGAGAGGGCCGTGGTGACCTTCTCCTGGATCCCCTTCCACTGCTGCTCTTCGACCTTTACGGTGACACCCGGGTGCTTGGCCGAGAACTCCTTGTTGACCTCGTCGATCCAGGCCTTCGGCGCTGAGCCGTCCATCACCCAGACGGTGATCTCCTTGGCGCCGCCGGCGTCGGTCTTGCCCTTGTCGTCGCCGTCGTTGCCGCCGCACGCCGCGAGGCCGACCACCATGCCCGCGACACCGACCGCCGCGATGAGCTTGCGCTTCACGCCACCCTCCTCAGGGATGCTCTGCACTTCCCTCGCCCGCCGCGGTGACGTACCAAGTACTGCCCGTGGGGCCGGGATCCGATCCATATTGGTGTAGACCAGTAACCGGGAGCTTGGCCTAGACCTTTAGGGGTGTCAAGGGTCTAATGAGCGGGTGATCGGTCCGTTACCGGACCGACACCTGGGGGAGGGAGGAGGCCTGCCCTCCCACCCGTGTCACCATGTGACCGCACATATCGGAGGAGCCGGTGACGGCAGCGAAACTGGAGTCGGGAAGGCGGGCGGCGATGTCCACCGAAGGGGCGACCACGGAGCCGGAGGGCGGGGCAGCCACTCGCACGGCGCGCGTGCCCAAGTACTACCGACTCAAGCGGCACTTGCTCGACATGACCGAAACGCTGCCCCCCGGCACGCCGGTACCGCCGGAGCGCACGCTCGCGGCCGAGTTCGACACCTCGCGGACCACCGTGCGCCAGGCACTCCAGGAGCTCGTCGTCGAGGGCCGGCTGGAGCGCATCCAGGGCAAGGGCACCTTCGTCGCGAAACCGAAGGTCTCCCAGCCCCTCCAACTGTCCTCGTACACGGAGGACATGCGGGCGCAGGGGCTGGAGCCCACCTCCCAACTCCTCGACATCGGCTACGTGACGGCCGACGACACCCTGGCCGGGCTCCTCAAGATCGCCACGGGCGGCCGGGTGCTGCGCATCGAGCGGCTGCGCCTCGCCAGCGGTGAGCCGATGGCCATCGAGACCACCCACCTCTCGGCCAAGCGGTTCCCCGCGCTGCGCCGGTCGCTGGCCAAGTACACCTCCCTCTACACCGCCCTGGCCGAGGTGTACGACGTACGGCTCGCGGAGGCCGAGGAGACGATCGAGACCTCCCTGGCCACCCCGCGCGAGGCGGGCCTGCTGGGCACCGACGTCGGCCTGCCGATGCTGATGCTCTCCCGGCACTCGCTGGACGCCGACGGCGAGCCCGTCGAGTGGGTGCGGTCGGTGTACCGCGGCGATCGCTACAAATTCGTGGCACGCCTCCAGCGCCCTGCCGTCTGACGGATCGGCGACCGCAGCACGTGGACGGGCCCCGCTCGGCACGGGCGGACCGGCCCGTCCGGCCCCACCCCACCCGTCGGTCGCCGCTTCGGCAAGATCGGGGCTACGTCAAAAGTTCGTCGCTCGTCTCTGGGCCCGGCCAACTGATCCGTGCTTGACTCTCGTTCCGCTATACGGACGGGGGCTTACGTTCACCGGGCGGGCCCCCGTAGATTCCCTGCGCTTACGCAGATGATCAACGAGGGGACGAGGATCATGCCGGAACCGGAAGCAACAGGTACAGAACGGAACGAGGCGAGTCCGGGCACGGCGGTGGACTCGCCCTCCCCGGCAGGGGGCGCGTCCCCGCAATCGGCGAAGTCCGTCGCCGTCTGGGTGCTCGTCGGCCTCGTCGGAGCACTCGGCTGGGGCATCCTCGCGCTCTCGCGCGGCGAGGAGATCTCGGCCGCCTGGCTGCTCGCCGCCGCGCTGGGCTCGTACGCCATCGGCTACCGGTTCTACGCGCGCTTCATCGCCGAGCGGGTCCTGAAGGTCGACAAGACGCGGGCCACCCCGGCCGAACGCCTCGACAACGGTGTCGACTTCCACCCCACCGACCGCCGGGTGCTCTTCGGCCACCACTTCGCCGCCGTCGCCGGCGCCGGCCCGCTGGTCGGCCCCGTGCTCGCCGCGCAGATGGGCTACCTGCCGGGCACCATCTGGATCGTCGCGGGCGTCATATTCGCGGGCGCCGTCCAGGACATGGTCACCCTCTTCTTCTCCACCCGCCGCGACGGGCGCTCGCTCGGCCAGATGGCGCGCGACGAGATCGGCCCCGTCGGCGGAGCCGCCGCCCTGGTCGCCGTGTTCGCCATCATGATCATCCTGCTGGCGGTGCTCGCCCTGGTGATCGTCAACGCGCTGGCGCACTCCCCCTGGGGCGTCTTCTCCATCGGCATGACGATCCCGATCGCCCTCTTCATGGGCTTCTACCTGCGCGTACTGCGGCCGGGCCGGGTCACCGAGATCTCCGTCATCGGCGTCGCGCTGCTGCTGCTCGCCATCGTCGCGGGCGGCTGGGTCGCCGAGTCCTCGCTGGCGAGCACCTTCACGCTGGAGAAGGAGACCCTGGTCCTCTGGATGGTCGCGTACGGCTTCATCGCGTCGGTGCTTCCGGTGTGGATGCTGCTCGCGCCCCGCGACTACCTCTCCACCTTCATGAAGGTGGGCACCATCGCGCTCCTCGCCCTGGGCGTGGTCGTCGCCATGCCGACCCTGAAGATGCCTGCGGTCACCGACTTCGCCGCCCGCGGGGACGGTCCGGTCTTCGCCGGGTCGATGTTCCCCTTCGTCTTCATCACCATCGCCTGCGGCGCCCTGTCCGGCTTCCACGCGCTGGTCTCCTCGGGTACCACGCCGAAGATGATCCAGAAGGAGACCCAGGTCCGGGTCATCGGCTACGGCGCCATGCTGACGGAGTCCTTCGTCGCCGTCATGGCGATCATCGCGGCCACCATCATCGAGCCCGGCCTGTTCTTCGCGGTGAACTCCCCCGCCGGCGTCATCGGCACCACGGTCGAGACCGCCTCCCAGGCCGTGGCCCACTTCGGCTTCGCCATCTCGCCCGAGTACCTCACCCAGGCCGCGAAGGACGTCGAGGAGGCGAGCCTGCTGTCCCGGACGGGCGGCGCGCCGACCTTCGCACTCGGAATGTCGGAGATCTTCTCGTCCGTGATCGGCGGCGCCGGGACGAAGGCGTTCTGGTACCACTTCGCGATCATGTTCGAGGCCCTGTTCATCCTGACCACCCTCGACGCGGGCACCCGGGTCGGCCGGTTCATGCTCCAGGACACCCTCGGCAACGTGCACAAGCCCTTCAAGGACATCAGCTGGAAGCCGGGCGTATGGCTGGCCAGCGCGCTCGTCGTCGGCGGCTGGGGCTACTTCCTGTGGGTCGGCATCAAGGACCCGCTGGGCGGAATCAACCAGCTGTTCCCGCTGTTCGGGATCGCGAACCAGCTGCTGGCGGCGGTGGCCCTGGCCGTCTGCACCACGCTGCTGGTGAAGTCCGGGCGGCTCACGTGGGCCTGGGTGACCGGCGTCCCGCTGGCCTGGGACGTGGCCGTCACGCTCACCGCGAGCTACCAGAAGGTGTTCTCCGACGACGTGAAGGTCGGCTTCTTCGCGCAGCGCGACAAGTACCAGGAGGGCATCGACGCCGGGAAGGTACTCAAGCCCGCCAAGAACATGGACGAGATGCACACCATCGTCACCAACGCCACGGTCGACGGCGTGCTGTCGGCGCTCTTCGCGGCCCTGATCATCATCGTGCTGCTGGACGCGGCACGGACCTGCCTCAAGGCGGTCGGCAGCCCCGAGACGGTCAGGCTGTCCGAGGTCCCGTGGACCGAGTCGAAGATCATCGCCCCGGCCGGGCTCATCGCGACGGCCGAGGAGCGGGCCGAGCTCGCCGCCGCCGGCCTGGACGCGGGCGGCGGCCGCGCGAAGGAGCCGGTGGCGTGAGCGGCGTCCGCGCGGCGCTGGCGAAGGCGCGGTTCTTCGTACGGGAGTTCTCGGGCGAGGCGGCGTACGACCGGTACGTCGCGCACGCCCGCTCGCACGACCCCAAGGCCGAGGTCCTGACCCGGCGCGCCTTCGAACGCGCCCGCACGGACTCCCGCGAGGCGGACCCCCGCGAGGGCTTCCGCTGCTGCTGAACCGGGTGAAGGGCCGCCGCGCACCGCGGCGGCCCTTCACCGTTCAGCGCACCCAGTCTTTGAGGGGCTCGGTCTGGAGGGTGATGTCGACAGGGTCCGGGAGCAAGATGTCCTTGCCGTAGGGGACAGTACGGACGTTCTCGTAACGTCGGCCGTTGGGCTCGCTGTAGACGGAGATCTCACACTTGGCCCGGTCGATCAGCAGGTAGACCGGGATACCCGTCTCCGCGTATGCGCGGGGCTTCTCGACATGGTCACGCCGGTGGGTGTCCGAATCCCACGAGGTCACCTCGACGGCCATGAGGATCGGGTCGGGGTCGACCCAGTCGCCCTGCCCGGCGAACGCCCTGGAAGGCGCCAGCACCGCGTCCGGGATGGCCCGCCCTCCCCGATACGACTGGGCCTTGATGCCCTGCCCCCCGTGCAGCCAGAGTTCCGGCCGGTACTGCATGCAGATCCGCGTCAGCCACTCGATGATCGTCTGGTGGTCGCCGTCCGGCATGGCCTTGCTCCTGATAACCCCGTCGATGAACTCCAGCCGCGTCCCCTCCCTCATGCGAGCCGCTATGCGCGCCAGGTCCTCGAAGTCTTCGGTCGTCATGTGGGGCCGGTCGGTCATCACGGTCATGCCTCGCTCGCCTTCCTCGACGGTGCTGTCTCCGACGATAGCGCCGGGCGCCGACAGCCGTCCGGCACACTCGACCGCATGGACATCGTGATCAGGCAGGCGCTGGCGGCGGAGTACGGGACGCTCGGAGAGATCACCGCCCAGGCCTATCTCGGCGACGGGCTGCTGACCTTCGGCGAGGAGGACCCGTACCTCGCGCGGCTGCGGGACGTGGCCGGGCGGGCCGCCGTCAGCGAGATACTGGTCGCCGCGCGGAGCGACGGGCAGCTGCTCGGAGGCGTGGCCTTCGCCCCGCCCGGGAGTTCGTTCCGCGACATCGCCGGTACCGACGAGGCCGAGTTCCGGATGCTGGCAGTCGCCCGGGAGGGCCGCGGACGGGGCGCCGGCGAGGCTCTCGTACGGGCCTGTATCGAGCGCGCCCGGGCGCTCGACGGGGTACGGCGCCTGGTGCTGTCCACGTCGGACGACATGACCGGGGCCCACCGGATCTACGAACGCCTGGGCTTCACACGGACCCCGGAACGCGACTGGGAGCCTTTCCCCGGCCTCTCTCTGCTCACGTACGGTCTCGATCTGTAGCCACTGCGACACAACATCTAGGGGGTCACCCAGGGGGTGGCCCCCACATGTATGCTCATCTTCGCTGTCGCCGCAGGGGAATCCGGTGCGAATCCGGAACTGTCCCGCAACGGTATGAAGTACACCCATAGGTGTCACCGAAGTCCGAGGACCTGCCGACAGTGCGCCCGGCTCGACCGAACCGGGTGCCGACACGTCCGGGCCTCGCGGTTGGGCCGGTGGACGCCGCGCGGTGTGCCCCGACAGGGCCCGCGCGCGCCCGCTCGCGCCCGCACCACAGGTGTCCCGGAGCCGAGCGAGGGAGAGCTCCCCCCGTGACCATCGCGCCTTCCGCACCGCGCGCCGAGTCCGACCCGTCCGACACCGGAATCGAGACCGGGGGACCTGGGGCCGCGCTGCTGCGTACCCTCACCGAGCTGACGGCCGACCTCCCCGACACCGACCCGGGCCGGGTCGCCGCCGCCGCGCTCCGCGGGCGCAGCGCCGCCGCCGACGAGGCCGAACTGCGCGGGCTGGCCACGGAGGCCGCCGCCGGTCTGATCTCCGAGGACCCGGCGTACTCCCGGCTCGCCGCCCGGCTGCTGACGCTGGCCGTCGCCGAGGAAGCCGCCGGCCAGGGAGCCACCTCGTTCTCCGCCTCCGTCGCGGTCGGCCACCGCGAGGGCCTGATCGCCGACCGCACCGCCGAGTTCGTGGCGCTGCACGCGAGCCGCCTGGACGCGCTGGTCGAGCACACGCTCGCCGAGGGCGCCGACGACCGCTTCGGCTTCTTCGGCCTGCGCACCCTGCACAGCCGCTACCTGCTGCGCCACCCGATCACCCGCCAGGTCATCGAGACCCCGCAGCACTTCATGCTGCGCGTGGCCTGCGGCCTCGCCGAGAACGACAGCGTCCAGGCCGTCGAGGAAGTGGCCTCGCTGTACCGGCTGATGAGCCGCCTCGACTACCTGCCGTCCTCCCCCACGCTCTTCAACTCCGGCACCCGGCACCCGCAGATGTCCTCCTGCTACCTGCTGGACTCCCCGCTGGACGAGCTCGACTCGATCTACGACCGCTACCACCAGGTCGCGCGCCTGTCGAAGCACGCCGGCGGCATCGGCCTCTCGTACTCCCGCATCCGCGCCCGCGGTTCGCTGATCCGCGGTACGAACGGCCACTCCAACGGCATCGTGCCGTTCCTGAAGACGCTCGACGCCTCCGTCGCCGCCGTGAACCAGGGCGGCCGCCGCAAGGGCGCCGCCGCCGTCTACCTGGAGACCTGGCACGCGGACATCGAGGAGTTCCTGGAGCTCCGCGACAACACGGGCGAGGACGCCCGCCGCACCCACAACCTGAACCTGGCGCACTGGATCCCCGACGAGTTCATGCGCCGCGTGAACGCGGACGGCCAGTGGTCGCTGTTCTCCCCGGCCGACGTGCCCGAGCTGGTCGACCTGTACGGCGCCGAGTTCGACGCCGCCTACGTGAAGGCCGAGGCCGCCGGGCTGGCCAGGAAGACCATGCCCGCCCGCGACCTGTACGGCCGCATGATGCGCACCCTCGCGCAGACCGGCCAGGGCTGGATGACGTTCAAGGACGCCTCCAACCGGACCGCGAACCAGACCGCCCTGCCCGGCACGGTGGTCCACTCCTCGAACCTGTGCACCGAGATCATCGAGGTCACCAACGACGGCGAGACCGCCGTCTGCAACCTCGGCTCGGTCAACCTCGGCGCGTTCGTCCTCACAGGAGCCCGCGGCGAGGAGGGGGCGATGGACTGGGAGCGCCTCGACGAGACGGTCCGCACGGCCGTGACCTTCCTCGACCGCGTCGTGGACATCAACTTCTACCCGACCGAGCAGGCCGGCCGCTCCAACGCCAAGTGGCGTCCGGTGGGCCTGGGCGCGATGGGCCTCCAGGACGTCTTCTTCAAGCTGCGCCTGCCCTTCGACTCCGCCGAGGCCAAGGCCCTCTCGACGCGGATCGCCGAGCGGATCATGCTGGCGGCCTACGAGGCCTCCGCGGACCTGGCCGAGAAGCACGGCACCCTCCCGGCCTGGGAGCAGACCCGTACCGCCCAGGGCGTGCTGCACCCCGACCACTACGACGTCGAGCTCTCCTGGCCGGAGCGCTGGGACGCGCTGCGCGCCCGCATCGCCGCCACGGGCATGCGCAACTCGCTGCTGCTGGCCATCGCGCCGACGGCGACGATCGCCTCGATCGCGGGCGTGTACGAGTGCATCGAGCCGCAGGTCTCCAACCTCTTCAAGCGCGAGACGCTGTCGGGCGAGTTCCTCCAGGTCAACGGCTACCTGGTGGAGGACCTGAAGAAGATCGGCGTGTGGGACGCCCAGACCCGCGAGGCGCTGCGCGACTCCTCCGGCTCGGTTCAGGGCTTCAACTGGATCCCGGCCGAGGTCCGCGAGCTGTACCGCACGGCGTGGGAGATCCCGCAGCGCGGCCTGATCGACATGGCGGCGGCCCGTACCCCGTACCTGGACCAGTCGCAGTCGCTGAACCTCTTCCTGGAGACGCCCACCATCGGCAAGCTGTCGTCGATGTACGCGTACGCCTGGAAGCAGGGCCTGAAGACCACGTACTACCTGCGTTCCCGCCCGGCGACGAAGATCGCCCGCGCCGCGTCCGGCGCCGCCGTCCCGGCCGCCGCCCAGGCCGCCGCCCCCGCGAACGCCACCACCCTTCCGCAGGCCCTCGACGCCGAGGCGCTGGCCTGCTCCCTTGAGAACCCCGAGTCCTGCGAGGCCTGCCAGTAATGAGCTCCACGGAAAAGAAGAACCTCCTCGACCCGGGCTTCGAGCTGACCCTGCGCCCCATGCGCTACCCGGACTTCTACGAGCGCTACCGGGACGCGATCAAGAACACCTGGACCGTCGAGGAGGTCGACCTCCACTCGGACGTCGCCGACCTCGCGAAGCTGACGCCCGCCGAGCAGCACATGATCGGCCGCCTCGTCGCGTTCTTCGCCACGGGCGACTCGATCGTCTCGAACAACCTGGTGCTGACGCTCTACAAGCACATCAACTCCCCGGAGGCGCGCCTGTACCTGTCGCGCCAGCTGTTCGAGGAGGCCGTGCACGTCCAGTTCTACCTGACGCTGCTCGACACCTACCTGCCCGACCCGGACGACCGCGCGGCCGCCTTCGACGCGGTCGAGGAGATCCCGTCGATCCGCGAGAAGGCGCAGTTCTGCTTCAAGTGGATGGACTCGGTCGAGAAGATCGAGCGGCTGGAGACGCAGGCCGACCGACGCCGCTTCCTGCTGAACCTGATCTGCTTCGCCGCGTGCATCGAGGGCCTGTTCTTCTACGGCGCCTTCGCGTACGTGTACTGGTTCCGGTCCCGCGGTCTGCTGCACGGCCTGGCCACCGGCACCAACTGGGTGTTCCGCGACGAGACCATGCACATGAACTTCGCGTTCGAGGTCGTGGACACGGTCCGCAAGGAGGAGCCGGAGCTCTTCGACGAGACCCTCCAGCAGCAGGTCACGGACATGCTGAAGGAGGCCGTCGAGGCGGAGCTGCAGTTCGGCCGCGACCTGTGCGGTGACGGCCTGCCCGGCATGAACACCGAGTCGATGCGCGAGTACCTGGAGTGCGTCGCGGACCAGCGCCTTGTCCGCCTCGGCTTCCCGCCGGTCTACGGCTCGCAGAACCCGTTCTCGTTCATGGAGCTCCAGGGCGTCCAGGAGCTGACGAACTTCTTCGAGCGGCGTCCGTCGGCCTACCAGGTCGCGGTCGAGGGCACGGTCGACCTGGACGAGGACTTCTAAGTCCTGTCCGGCCGCCGCGGCCCGTCCGCGCAGCCGGCTCGGAAACGTCCGCGCCCCCGGGGAGACCCGGGGGCGCGGACGTTCCGCCGTGCGCGCGTGCCGTTCGCCCTACTTCTTGCAGGTGACGTTGGCGCTCGCCTGCGCCGTCTTGCCCTGCGAAGGCCCGTTGTCGATCACGATCTTCTGGGTCAGGGTGGCCGTCGTCACACCGGCCGGAACGGCCGCCTGGTCGGTCACCGTCTTGACCTCGTTGTCGCCGCCGGAGAACTCCACGGTTCCCGGCACCTTTCCGGAGGCCCGCTCCCAGTGGTACTGGATCGTGCCGGCGCCCATGCCCACGAGGTTCGCGGTGAACCGGATGCCTTGGGCGCAGTCGGCCTCGCCGGACGCCGGAGTGGCCGTCACCTGGACCAGCCTGATGGTGACGTTGCGGGAGGTGTTCCCCTTCTGGCGGTCCTCCTGGCCCTCCTTCTCGCCCACCTTGCCGCCCTTGGCCTGGCCCTCCTTGAACCCGGTCTCGTAGCCCTTGCCGTAGGCGTCCTGGAAGGTCTTGAGCGCGAGGTCCTGGCACTCGTCGGCCGTGAGGCCGGGCTTCTTCTTGTTGAACGCGTCGTCGTAGCTCTGGCGGTAGGTGTCCGCGAAGCCGTCCACGCGGCCGTCCTTGAGGCCCTCGCTGTGGCCCACCGCGAACGCGTCCTTGTCCAGCGCGATCGGGTCGCAGGCGGGAGGCGCCGCCCCCAGGGTCGCGGTGATGGTCTTCGTGTCCTTCCCGACCCCGCCGACGAACGTGGTCGTGATGAACCACAAGGCGCCGGCGGGCCGGAAGTCGTGCACCACGTCCATGCCGGCCCGCCCCGGGAGCCGTGTCGAACGGAGGGATTACGCGTTCGGAACCGTCTCGTAGCGCGGGGTGCCCTCTTCCATCTGGCGCAGGGCGTCCTTGCGGTCCCGCTTCGAGAGGCGGTCGATGTACAGGTACCCGTACAGGTGGTCCGTCTCGTGCTGGAGGCAGCGCGCGAAGTAGCCGGTGCCACGGACCTTGATCGGGTTGCCCTGGGCGTCCTGGCCGGTCACCTCGGCGTAGTCCGGGCGGGCCAGTGCGGCGTACGCCGTCGGGACCGACAGGCAGCCCTCGTTGGAGTCGTCGAGCACGCGGGAGGCGGCCGGCAGCTCCACCAGCTTCGGGTTGACCACGACACCGGTGTGGCGCATGCCCTCGTCGTCCGGGCAGTCGTAGACGAAGACCTTCGCGTCCACGCCGATCTGGTTCGCGGCGAGGCCCACGCCCTCGGCGGCCTTCTGACTGGCGAACATGTCGTCGATCAGCTGCGCGAGTTCGTCGCCGAACTCGGTGACGTCCTTGCACTCGCGGTGCAGGACGGGGTTGCCGACCACCGTGATGGGGCGGACGGTGCCGCGCTCGCGGTGGGCGAGCTCGCGCGCCTCACAGTCCTCGGTGTCCACGACGTACCCGTCGTTGACGATCTCGACGACCTCGTTCTCCTGCTGCGCCATGTCCGCCGTACGCCTTCCGTAAGTCCACCCGTTCACCAATGTGCCGGTACAGCCTACGGTGCCCGGTCAGCAGACTTCTTCGAGATCCCGCCACTCCCGGGTGTCCGGACTGTCCGCGACCCAGCCGTCGAGCAGTCCGCGCACCAGACCGGCCGGCGCCGCGATGCCGCATTCGCGCTCCGGCACCCACAGCGGGCCGGAGCCGTTCGTACGGTGGCCCAGCGGCCCCGGATGTCCCGGTTCGCTGTGGTCGTGCGGGTCGAGCTGCTCCCCGTCGCCCTCACCGCTCGGCATCACGCTCTCCGAGCAGGTCCGGCACAGCAGCCGCACCGAGGACGACCAGTCCTCGGCAGCGAAGCCCGCGTCCGAGGCCAGCTGCTCCAGT
Source organism: Streptomyces sp. NPDC097981 (assembly GCF_040302565.1). Classification (NCBI taxonomy): domain Bacteria; kingdom Bacillati; phylum Actinomycetota; class Actinomycetes; order Kitasatosporales; family Streptomycetaceae; genus Streptomyces; species Streptomyces sp. NPDC097981. Next base: position 179,789 of record NZ_JBEORW010000003.1, on the reverse strand, counting down.
GCGTCGCGGTCCGCCTCGGTGGCCGCTTCCAGGAGCACCACCCAGGTCGGCACCGGCGAGGGCGCCCACAGCTCGATCTCGTCGAACACCGGGTACGAAGGGCCGGCCGCGGTGACCCGCTCGCCGTGCGGGACGCCGTCGTGCAGGACGACCTCGCCCCAGCGCCGCCCCGAGGAGGGCAGCGGGATCGACAGGACCTCCATGCGGGCCGGGTCGAGCCGGCGGCCCCAGACCACCTCGGCCTCCCCTTCGGGGGACAGCCGCACGGCGGCGCTGCCGAGCTCCATGCCGACCGGTTCGCCGCCCTTGCCGTGCGGGTCCCCGGGCACCTTCAGCCCGTACGCCTGCCAGGCCCGGCGGGCCAGCGGCCAGTCCTGGAGCGCGGTCGCGGCGATCCCGACGTTCCACCAGTCCGGGGCGCCGGTCTCGCGGTCCAGCAGGGCCACGGCGCGCAGCCCGGCGGCCCGGGCCTGCTCCCAGTCGTGCCGGAACTTGTGCAGCAGGGCGAGGTTGAACCAGGACTCGGACAGCCAGGGCTCCAGGTCCGCGGCTCTCGTCAGCAGCGCACCCGCGTCCTCGTACCGCCCGTCGCCGATCAGCGTGAACGCGCGGTCGGTGGCCTGCCGCCACGAGGCGGAGGGCCGATGCCGTACCTTCCCGAAGATCCTCACGATTCCCGCCTGCTTGGGGGCACCCCCAGCGGTGGCTGGGGGACTACGGTGCAGCCTTGCGGACACCCTCACGGACACTCCTACTGGCATCCAACCATGCCCACTCGGACGGCCGCTCATTACCCATGGGTTACCCAGGTGGGACGGGAACAACTCTGTCACGTCCGTCCCTGGCCAGAACCCTTGCGAGGCACTCCACGACCTCGGGCTGGTAGTCGCGCCCGGTGCCCAGCCGGAGCTGCTCCAGGGCCGCCAGTGAGCCTCCCGGGTGACGGCTCCCGCCCAGCAGGTCGTCGTACGCGTTGACCGCCCGCACGATGCGCGCGGCGACGGGCTGCTCCCGGTACGGGTCGGCCTGCCGCTCCACGATCACGGCCACCTCGGCGGGCACCCCGGTCTGCCGGGCCACCTCCCCGCCGAGCGCGGCGATCCGGCGGGCCTCGGCGGCGGGCAGGGCCGCGGTGGCCCCGGACCGGACCGGGTCGACGAGGGAGAGCTGGCCGATGTCGTGCATGAGGGCGGCGTACTCCAGCACCGTGAGCTCCCGCTCCGACAGGCCCAGCTCCCGGCCGACGGCGCAGCTCAGCGCCGCGACCCGGCGGGAGTGCCCCGGACGGGTGCAGCCGGCGATCTCGGTGGCCCGGGCCAGGGAGGTGATGGTCTGGCGGTAGGTGGTGCGGATCGCGCTGATCCGGTGGGAGGACATCTGGGTCAGCAGCAGGGGCACGCAGAGGACGGGCAGGGTCCACAGGCCGGCGACGGCCACGCCGAGGGCCATGACGACCCCGGTTGCGCGGATCGCCGAGCCGATGCCGAGCCGGGCGCGCAGCTCGTCGCGCAGCAGGGCCCCGTACGGCCGGGCCGTGCCGGCGCCGGCGAGCGCGGCGGCGAGCACGGCGTCGCACAGGGCGGTGAGGCCGAGCAGGAAGACCAGGTAGAGAACGAGGTACGGGCCCTGCCCGATCCCGTGCCCGAGCCGGCCGGAGTCGTAGAGCGGCTGGAAGCAGGCGGCGGCGAAGGCGACGGTCAGGACCCGCCGGGCCAGGTGATCGGCGGCCGGCCCGCGGCCCAGGGCGATGTGCGGGACCGTCCCGGCGAGCGCGGCGCCGACGACGACCGCGACGACCTGGAGCGCCCCGTGGTGGGTGGGCTGGGCGGCGTTCGGGCCGAGCAGGGCGTACGCGAGGGCGCCGGCGCAGCCCAGCGGCGCCGGCCTGCGGTCCCCGCCCTCGTCCCGGGCGGCCCGGGTGTCGCGGCGGGCGAGCTCACCGCAGGCGATCAGGGTGCCGAAGGCCAGGGCCGTACCGGGCTCGACGACGCCGTGCCACAGGGTGTGCCCGAGCCCGGCCAGGGTGAGCAGTCCGGCGGCCGCGCGCACCGTCCACACCACCCGGGCCCTCACGCGCCGTCCCCGCTGTCCGCATCCCGGGCAAGTGTGCGGGTGCGCGTACGCGAGCGTGCGCGCGTGCGCGAGCGGCGGATGGCCAGCCGGCCCTGGGCGGGGAGTGCGGGCAGTGCCGGCGCGGGGGTCCCGCCCGGCAGGGGGGCCGCCCCGGCGGCGGCACACGCGGCACCGGAACCAGGACCGGAACCGGAACCGGCCGGGATCACCTGGAGGTCGTCGTCGTCCGCGGTGACCACCGGGTGCCAGCCGTCCCGGCCGATCGCGTCGGCCAGCGCGTGCACCATCGCCGGATCGAACTGCGCCCCCGCACACCGTTCCAGCTCGGCCAGGGCCGTCGGCACCGGCCTGGCCCGGCTGTACGAGCGGGTCGAGGTCATCGCGTCGAAGGCATCGGCCACCGCCACCACCCGGGCCAGCACCGGGATCTGCTCGCCGGACAGCCCGTACGGGTAGCCGGAGCCGTCGACCCGCTCGTGGTGGTGCAGGATCGCGGACCGGGCCTCCCCCAGGAAGCCGATGCCGCGCACCATCTCGTGCCCGTACTCGGGATGGAGCTCGATGACCCGGCGCTCCTCGGGGGTCAGCGGGCCGTCCTTGCGCAGCAGCCGGGTCGGGACGCCGATCTTGCCGACGTCGTGCAGGATCCCGGCGATGCGGACGACCTCCAGCCGGTCCTCGGCCATGCCCAGCTCGCGGGCGATCATCGCCGAGGCCTGGCCGACGCGCTCGCCGTGGCCGCGCGTGTAGCGGTCCTTGAGGTCGACGGCCTGGACGAGCGCCCGGACGGCCGCCTGGTGGGCGGCCCGCTCGCGCTGGTACTGGGCGAAGACCCAGCAGGAGATGTACATCGGCAGCAGGGCGAGCAGCGCGGCCGGGACCCCGTACGGGCTGCGCCACATGACGGCCATGACCAGCCCGGCGAGGCCGTGCACGCAGTGCGGGGCCAGGGTGGGGGTCCCCCCGGACGGAATCCGGGGGAGGTTGAGCGGTCCGCGCCCGGCGGGCCGCGCGGGCCGGCGCTCGGCGGCGGCCAGGACGCCCGCGTCGAGGGCGGTCAGTACGAGGCAGAAGGCGGCGGCCGCGGCCGCCGCGGGGAGCATCACGTACGGGAAGTCGGCGACCGGGCCGGCCGCACCGGACGCCCCTGACCCCCCTAAGGCCCGGCCGAAGGAGCTTCCGCCCAGCGCGGCCGGGCCGCCCAGCAGCCCGAACGTCCTTCCCGCGGCCCAGGCGGCGGTGGCCTGCTGCGCCGCGTGCCACACCCGGCGGACCCTGACGGGCCGCCGGACCACCGCCTGGGCGAACCCGCCGGGCAGCGCGACGAGCGCGGCCGCGGCCGGCGGCAGCAGGAAGACGGCGGCGAGCACCACGGGGAAGAAGGAGCCGATGCCCTCGGGGACCCGGCCGCCCGGCAACGGGCACATCTTGGCGAGTTCGCAGCCGAGGTAGAGGAAGGCCAGCAGTCCCACGGCGGGCCAGGGGGTTCCGGAGCCGGCGAAGGCCGGGGCGGCGCAGGCCGATGCCGCGAGGACGGCGCACAGGATGTATGCACGCGCCGCCGGCGGAAGTACCCGCATGGCGCTCTCCTCCCCTGTGCCGTGCACACCCGGCACCGGATCTCACCGGCGCCGTCTGGGGAGAATAGGTGGGGCCCTTTGCGCAGTGGGCCACATTTTCGTATTGCGCCGTACGGGCGCCCCCGGATTAGCACCTTCGGGTGAACGAAGTGGGCTTCCAGGGGCGGTTGTTCGGTCAGCCGGTGGCGGGATCCGCGGTCACGTCGTGATCGGGGACGGCCTGGCCGGAACGGATCAGCTCGATCCGTCCCATGACCTTCGAGCGCAGGTCGGTCGGCACGTCGTCCGAACCGCAGCAACGCTTCACCAGCTTCTTCACGGCCTGTTCGAGGCCGTACTTCTCCAGGCAGGGATTGCACTCGCCGAAGTGCGTCTCGAACTTCGTGCAATCACTGTCCGGCATCTCGTGGTCCAGGAACTCGTACAGGTGGTCCAGGACCTCAGAGCACTCCGTCTCGTGCGGCTCTCCGCAGCTCATGAGCCCGAGCCTTTCAGGTCGTTCGACTCTCCCGCGCCGGCGGGGACCAGCCCGCGCTCACGGGCATAGTCCTCCAGCATTCCGCGGAGTTGACGGCGGCCACGGTGCAGTCGCGACATGACTGTACCGATGGGTGTACCCATGATGTCCGCGATCTCCTTGTACGCAAAGCCCTCTACGTCGGCAAGATAGACCGCGATGCGGAACTCCTCCGGAATGGCCTGGAGCGCTTCCTTCACATCCGAATCGGGCAGGTGGTCGAGCGCCTGCGACTCGGCGGAACGCAGCCCGGTCGACATGTGCGATTCGGCGCGCGCCAACTGCCAGTCCTCGATCTCCTCCGCGGCGCTGCGCTGCGGTTCACGCTGCTTCTTACGGTAGGAGTTGATGAACGTGTTGGTCAGAATGCGGTAGAGCCACGCCTTGAGATTGGTGCCTTCGCGGAACTGGTGGAAGGACGCGTATGCCTTCGCGTACGTCTCCTGGACCAGGTCCTCGGCGTCGGCCGGATTGCGCGTCATGCGCAGTGCGGCCGAGTACATCTGGTCGAGGTAGCCGAGGGCGTCCCTCTCGAAGCGCGCATTGCGCTCCTGGGTCGTCTCCTCCGCGTGGCCTTCGTCGGTCCCAGCGACAGGACCCACCTCCTCCGACTGCGTGACGGCTCCGAAAGCGGACCCGCTCGAATCGGAGAATAGTCGACCATCCCGGCCTTCCGCCGCCTGAAGCGGGCCGCGCTTCGGCCCGGGCAGGACCGTCCAGTCCAGGCCTGCCGCCTGCGGACGGTACTGGCTGATGACCTGGGTCATGCGCTCCCTCTCCTCCGACGATTTCCCGTGCTTCTGACATCGGGGACAACAGAAGGGTGGGGCCGGGCATTCCCGGGCGGGGGCCGGGTTTTCCGCCTCTGTCAGGTCCTGGGCCGCACGGTGGTCCACATCACGTACGGGACCCGCGAAATCCGTCGCGCCCCCGCGACGGCGCTCCACCGGATTTCGAGCGGCCCTGTGGCCGGGTTCGAGCGGGGTTCAGAGGGGAAGTGCGGCGAGCCATGCGGCAGCGGCCCCGGTGATCACCTCAAGGGTCTCCTCCGGGGTCGGACCGGCCGTCTTCGGCACGGCGAAGCCGTGATCGGCGTGCGGGACCTCCACCAGCTCGTACGCGGCCTGCGCGGTCGGCGGCGGGAACTCGGCCGGCCGCCCGAAGGGGTCCCGGCCGCCCTGGACGACCAGGGCGGGCCGCCCGGCGCCGGTGAGCTCCTCGGCCCGGGACTTCTCGGGCCGGCCGGGCGGGTGCAGCGGGAACGCCAGGGCCAGCACGCCGGCCGCCCCCAGCTCGGCGGCGGTCCGGCAGGCCACCCGGGCCCCGGCGCTGCGTCCGCCCGCCACCACCGGCAGTCCGGGCTTCGCCAGCGCCGGCCACAGGCCCCGCCAGCCCTCGTCCAGCACCTTGGGCGCGGCGGCCACCTTCTTCCCGGCGACCCGCCACGGCTGCTCGACGAGCGCCACGGTGACCCCCTGGGCGGGCAGGGCGGCGGCCAGGGCCTGGAGGTCGCGGGCCTCGATGCCGCCGCCGGCGCCGTGGCCGAGGGCCAGCACGAGGCGGGCCGTGCGGGCGGGGGCGTGGTGCCAGGTGATGCGGGCCTCGCCCGCCGGGGTGTCGACGCTCTCGGTACGCGTGGTCATGCAGCCATCCTGCACGGCCTAGAAGAGCGTGCCCTCCTCCGGCGCGGCCAGCTCGTGGAGCAGCTCCGGCCCGTTGTTGCGCACGTTGCTGACGGCGGTGGACACCGGGTAGGCCCGCATCAGCCCGCCCGGGGGCGGTGCGAGCAGGGCCTGGAGTTCAGCGGCGTCGGTCCGGGCCGGGTCCAGCCAGGCGTCCCAGCGGTCCGGGGTCAGCATCAGCGGCATCCGGGGGTGGATGTCGGCGAGCGACGCCGGCCCCTCGGCGGGGGCCACGCCCAGCGGCCCGGTCTCCGCCTCGGCGGTGATCACCGAGCAGGTCGCCCACCAGGCCTGCGGGTGCTCGTCGGGCAGGGTCCGGTCGCGCCAGAACTCGTATATGCCGGCCATGGCGAAGACGGAGCCGTCGGCGGGCAGCACGAAGTACGGCTGCTTGCGGGCCCGCTTCTTCTTCCCCTCGACCTCCAGCTGGCGCTCGTCGTGGGCGGTGACCCACTCGTAGTAGCCGTCGGCGGGGACGATGCAGCGGCGCTGCGCGAAGGGGCGGCGGAAGGACGGCTTCTCGGCCAGGGTCTCGGACCGGGCATTGATCATCCGGGCGGCGCCGTCGGGGTTCTTGGCCCAGGACGGGACGAGCCCCCACTTCAGGGTCCGCAGCTGCCGAACCGGACGCCGGTCCGGAGCGTCTTTCAGGGGACGGTCCAGGACGACGTGGACCTCCTTCGTCGGGGCCACGTTCCAGTCGGGGGCCAGGGTCTCCTCCGGCTCCCATTTCTCGACACCGAAGGCCTCGGCCAGGTCCTCGGGTCCGCGACTCGCTGCATACCTTCCGCACATGGCTGCCACACTGCCACGACATCCGACCACCATCGCAAGGAGTACGCCACTCTATGGACAGCACCACGACCGCCGGCCTGTGGGACCGGCTGACCGGCATACAGACCCCGCCGGCCCTGTGGCTGGTGATCGTGACGGGCGTGGTCGCGCTGGCCGCCGTGGGGCCGCGCCCGCTGTGGCGGCTGTCCCGCAACGCCGTGACCATCGCCCACGAGGGCGGCCACGGGCTGCTGGCGCTGCTGACCGGACGGCGGCTCGACGGGATCCGGCTGCACTCCGACACCAGCGGGGTCACCGTCAGCCGCGGCAAGCCGACCGGGCTCGGGATGATCCTGACCGCCGCCGCCGGGTACACGGCGCCCTCCCTGCTGGGGCTCGGCGGGGCCGCGCTGCTGTCGGCCCACCGGATCACCCTGCTGCTGTGGGCGGCCACCGCGCTGCTGCTGGCCATGCTGGTGATGATCCGGAACGCGTACGGCGCCCTGACGGTGGTGCTGTCCGGCGGTACGTTCGTCCTGGTCTCCTGGCTGGCCCCGGCCGGGGTCCAAGCGGTCTTCGCGTACCTGGCGGTGTGGTTCCTGCTGATGGGTGGTGTGCGGCCGGTCTTCGAGCTGGGGGCCAAGCGGCGGCACGGCGGAGCGCCCGATTCGGACGCGGACCAGCTGGGGCGGCTCACCCACGTCCACCCGGTGGCCTGGCTGCTCCTCTTCCACGCGGTCGCGCTGTGCTCGCTCATCGGCGGCGGGCGCTGGCTTCTCACCCTCTGAGACCGACCCCGCACCGGCGGCGCGATCAAGATCTGGGTCCTGGGGGAGCCACTAAAGTGGGGGCCATGACCGAGACCCCCGCGCTCCCCGCCCTCTGGCCCGCTCCGCTCGCCGACGGCACCGTCCACGCCACCGTCACCGTGCCCGGGTCGAAGTCGGTCACCAACCGTGCCCTCGTCCTGGCCGCGCTCGCCGCCGAGCCGGGCTGGGTACGCCGCCCGCTGCGCTCGCGCGACTCCCAGCTGATGTCGGACGCGCTGCGCGCGCTGGGCGTCGGCATCGAGGAGACGGCCTCCTCCAGCTCCGGCGACGGAGCCGGCGGCGAGGCCTGGCGGATCATCCCCGCCGCCCTGCACGGCCCGGCCACCATCGACGTCGGCAACGCGGGCACGGTCATGCGCTTCCTGCCCCCCGTGGCCACCCTGGCCGCCGGCGACATCCGCTTCGACGGCGACCCGCGCTCCTACGAGCGCCCGCTCGGCCAGGTCATCAGCGCCCTGCGCACCCTCGGCGCCCGGATCGACGACGACGGCCGGGGCGCGCTGCCCCTGACCGTCCAGGGCGGCGGGGCCCTGGAGGGCGGCGTCGTCGAGATCGACGCCTCGAACTCCTCGCAGTTCGTCTCGGCCCTGCTGCTCTCCGGCCCGCGCTTCAACCAGGGCGTCGAGGTCCGGCACGTCGGGACCACCCTGCCGTCGATGCCGCACATCCGGATGACGGTGGAGATGCTGCGCGCTGCGGGCGCCCAGGTCGACACCCCCGAGGCGGGCGGCGAGCCGAACGTGTGGCGGGTCGCGCCGAGTGCGCTGCTGGGCCGCGACGTGGTCGTCGAGCCGGACCTCTCCAACGCCCAGCCGTTCCTGGCCGCGGCGCTGATCACCGGCGGTACGGTCACGGTCCCGGACTGGCCGCTGCGCACCACCCAGCCCGGTGACGCGCTGCGCCGGATCTTCACCGCGATGGGTGGCTCCTGCGAGCTGACCGAAGCGGGCCTGGTCTTCACCGGCAGCGGCGAGATCCACGGCATCGACGTGGACCTGGGCGAGGTCGGCGAGCTCACGCCGGGCATCGCCGCCGTGGCCGCCCTGGCCGACTCCCCGTCCACCCTGCGCGGGGTGGCCCACCTGCGGCTGCACGAGACGGACCGGCTGGCCGCGCTCACCAAGGAGATCAACGAGCTCGGCGGCGACGTCACGGAGACCGCCGACGGCCTGCACATCCGCCCGCGCAAGCTGCACGGCGGCGTCTTCCACACCTACGACGACCACCGGATGGCCACCGCGGGCGCGGTGATCGGCCTGGCGGTGCCGGGCGTGCAGATCGAGAACGTGGCCACCACCGCGAAGACCCTGCCGGACTTCCCGCGGATGTGGACCGACATGCTCGCGGGTGCGGGAGCGTAGGGCCCGGTCATGCGCAGGTACGGCAAGCACACCGACGAGGACGACATCCGCCAGCGGCCCAACCCCAAGGGCAACCGGCCGCGGACCAGCATCCGGCCCAAGCACGAGGACGCGGCCGAGGGCTTCGTCCTGACCGTCGACCGCGGTCGGCTGACCTGTCTGGTCGACGGCCGCACGATCCTCGCGATGAAGGCCCGCGAGCTGGGCCGCAAGGCGGCGGTGGTCGGCGACCGGGTCTGGATCGTCGGCGACCTCACCGGCAAGAAGGACACGCTCGCGCGGATCGTGCGGATCGAGGAGCGCAAGTCCGTCCTGCGGCGCACCGCGGACGACGACGACCCGTACGAGCGGGTGGTCGTCGCCAACGCGGACCAGCTGGCGATCGTCACGGCGCTGGCCGACCCGGAGCCGCGGCCCCGGATGATCGACCGCTGCCTGGTGGCCGCGTACGACGCCGGGCTGGAGCCGCTGCTGGTGCTCACGAAGTCGGACCTGACCTCCGCGGACAAGATCCTGGAGATCTACTCGACGTTCGGCCTGAACTACGTGGTGACCAACCGCGAGGAGCTGGCGACGGGCGGCGCCGCCGACCGCGTGCGCGAGCGCCTGACCGGCCGGATCACCGCCTTCGTCGGCCACTCGGGCGTCGGCAAGACCACGTTGGTGAACTCGCTGGTCGCCGAGGGCCGCCAGCGCGCCACCGGCCATGTCAACGCGGTGACCGGCCGCGGCCGGCACACCACCACCTCGGCGCTGGCGCTGCCGCTCCCGGCGGGCGACGGCTGGGTCATCGACACCCCGGGCGTGCGGTCCTTCGGTCTGCACCACGTGGACCCGTCCCGGGTGATCCTGGCCTTCCCGGACCTGGCTCCCGGTACGGAGGAGTGCCCGCGGGCCTGCAGCCACGACGAGCAGGACTGCGCGCTCGACAAGTGGGTGGAGGACGGCCACGCGGATCCGGCGCGCCTGTACTCGCTGCGGCGGCTGCTGCAGACGCGCGAGCGTCGCGAAGGCGACTGATCGTCCGGTCGTGCGGCGGGGTTTGCAGGGCGCCACATCCGGTAAATGCATAATCGCACCACGTGACACGACGTCACCTGACGCGGGGAGGCATGCGCCATGGCGTGGCTGCTGGTGGTCGTGGCCGGAATCCTGGAGACCGGTTTCGCGGTATGCCTCAAGCTGTCCCACGGATTCACCCGGCTGTGGCCCACGATCGCCTTCGCCTGCTTCGCGCTCGGCAGCTTCGGGCTGCTGACCCTGGCGCTGAAGAAACTGGACGTGGGCCCCGCCTACGCCGTGTGGACGGGCATCGGGGCCGCCGGAACGGCCATCTACGGCATGGTCTTCCTCGGCGACCTCGTCTCGACCCTCAAACTCGTCTCGATCACGCTGGTCATCCTGGGCGTCATCGGCCTCCAGCTGTCCGGCTCGGCTCACTGAGCAGGCGGAGCAGCCGCATCAGCTCGCCGAGCCCCGGGTCCTCGCCCGGGGCTATCACGTACGACAGCGCGAGGCGCACGGCGAGCTCGCACCGCTGCGCCCCCTCCTCCGGGGTGAGCGTGGCCGAGGCCCGGTCGCGCACGGCCCGGGCCAGCTCCCCCGGGCCGGGGGCCGGCACTCCGGGCCGCGAGCCCTGCCCGGGCGGCATCGGCAAGTTCCCGTCCCAGCACCCCGTCAGCAGGGCCCGTACGAGGGGACGCGCGCGGGCCGCCCGTACGGTCCACTCGGCGACCGAGGCGAGGCGCTCGGCGCTCCCGGCCGGGGAGCGCAGGACCCGGTCCACCCCTTCGAGGTACCAGTCGGCCTCCCGGCGCACCAGGGCCCGGCCCAGGCCCGCCTTGCCGCCGAACTCGTTGTAGAGGGTCTGCCGGGACACTCCGGCGGTGGCCGCCACGTCGACCATCCGCACGGACGGCCAGGGGCGCGCCAAGAGCGCCGCTCCCGCCGCTTCCAGCAAGGACTCCCGGGCTGCCGGCATCCGCGCCTCCCCGCTCGACTTCCCGCTCGACTTCCCGCTCGACTTCCCGCTCGACTTCCCGCTCGGCTCTCCCGCCAGAGTTGACGGACCGACAGATCCTGTCAAGGGCGCCTGCCCGGTCGCACTGTGGACGCCGTTCGCCGGGTCCGGGGAGTCCCGATACTGTTCGGCCATGCCCGAGTATGACGATGACCTCCGCCTTGCCCTCGAACTCGCCGACGCGGCGGACTCCGTCACGATGCAGCGTTTCCGCGCCCTCGACCTGCTGGTCGAGACGAAGCCGGACATGACCCCGGTGAGCGAGGCGGACAGGGCCGCCGAGGAGGTCGTCCGGGCCGGGATCGAGGCCGCGCGGCCCGCCGACGCCATCCTGGGCGAGGAGTACGGCCTCAAGGGCAGCGGCCCGCGCCGCTGGGTCGTGGACCCGATCGACGGCACGAAGAACTACGTGCGCGGAGTCCCCGTCTGGGCGACGCTGATCTCGCTGCTGGAGGAGGGCGCCGACGGCGTCTTCCGGCCCGTGGTCGGCGTGGTCTCGGCCCCGGCGCTGGGCCGCCGCTGGTGGGCGGCGCAGGGCGGGGGCGCGTACGCCGGCGGTGCGCTGGGCGGTGCTCCCGTACCGCTCGGCGTCTCGAAGGTGGGCGCCCTCGCGGACGCCTCCTTCGCGTACTCCTCGCTGAGCGGCTGGGAGGAGCAGGGCCGGCTCGCCGGGTTCCTGGACCTGACCCGGCAGTGCTGGCGCACCCGCGGCTACGGCGACTTCTGGCCGTACGTGATGGTCGCGGAGGGCTCGCTGGACCTGTGCGCCGAGCCGGAGCTGAACCTGTGGGACATGGCGGCCGTCGCGGTCGTCGTCCAGGAGGCGGGCGGCCGGTTCACCAGCCTGGACGGCGTGGAGGGCGTACACGGAGGGAACGCGGCCGCTTCGAACGGGCTGTTGCACGAGGAAATGCTGGGGTATCTGCGCCCGCGCGCCTGAGCCGTCCGGATCCTGCACCCGGACAACCGGGTGCGCCCTCTTGATGACACTCCGTGTCCATGGGAATCTGGGACTCCTCCGCTTGTGCGCTTGTGAAGGCCTTCTCTAAGCTCCGCGCCTTCCGGTGCGGACCTTCACCGGGTGCACCCACCCAAGCGGAGGGACTCTCCCCAGGAGGTGGCTCTCTTCATGCTCGTCCGTGACGCCATGAGCACCGTGATCCTCACCCTCGGACCCGCCCACACCCTCCGACAGGCGGCCTGCCTGATGTCCGGCCGACGGGTCGGCGCAGCCGTCGTCCTCGATCCCGACCACAGCGGGATCGGCATCCTGACCGAACGCGACATCCTCAACTCCATCGGCGCGGGCCACGATCCCGACCGGGAGTCCGTGGGCGCGCACACCACCAACAACGTGGTGTTCTGCACCCCGCAGGCGACCGTCCAGGAGGCGGCCGAGGCGATGGTCCACGGCGGTTTCCGCCATCTGATCGTGCTGGAGCACGGCGGCCCCGTCGGCATCGTGTCCGTACGCGACGTCATCCGCTGCTGGGTCCCGGCGCGGCGCAGCACCGTACCGGCATGAGCCGGAGGGCCGGACCCGTCGGGGTCCGGCCCTCCAGCTCTCGGCGGGCAACCGTCCATTGAGGTACCCACGCGGCGGGCAGCCACATCCGCGAAAGCGGCGGCGGCTCAGCCGCAAAGGGGCGTTCAGCCGCGGAGGGCCTGGACCGCGGCCTCCAGCCGCTTGCCGAAGTCGCCGTCCGCCTGGCGGAAGTTGTCGATCGCACGCTCGACGATGTCGTCGCGCGAGACCTTGGCGATGAAGCCGGCCAGGTTCTCGACCAGGCGGGCCTTCTCGTCGTCCGAGTAGAGGCGGTAGAGGTTGCCCGCCTGGACGAAGTCGTTGTCCTCGGAGTGCACGGGGGCGGCGTGGTTGCCCGTGCCGCCGGTCACCGGGACGGGCTGCCACAGCGGGCGGCCGGTCTGGTGCGGGCCGCCGAAGCTGTTCGGCTCGTAGTTCTTCGCGCCCTTGTGGCGGCCGTCGTACAGGAAGCCGTCACGGGAGTTGGTGCGCGCCTCGGTGGCGTGCGGGCGGTTCACCGGCAGGTGGTCGGCGTTGATGCCGACGCGGTAGCGGTGGGCGTCGCCGTACGCGAAGAGACGGCCCTGGAGCATCTTGTCCGGGGACGGGCCGATGCCGGGGACGAAATGGGCCGGGCTGAATATGCTCTGCTCGACCTCGGCGAAGACGTTCTCCGGGTTGCGGTTGAGCTCCAGCTTGCCGATCTCGATCGGCGGGTAGTCCTCGTGCGGCCACACCTTGGTGAGGTCGAACGGATTGAAGCGGTACCCGTCCGCCTCGGCCGCGGGCATGATCTGGACCTGCACGGTCCAGCTCGGGAAGTCTCCGCGCTCGATGGACTCGCGCAGGTCGCGCTGGTGCGAGTCGGGGTCCTCGCCGGCGAGCCGGTTGGCCTCGGACTGGGTGAGGTTCTTGATCCCCTGGTCGGTCTTGAAGTGGTACTTGACCCAGAAGACCTCGCCGGCCTCGTTGTTCCACTGGAACGTGTGCGAGCCGTAGCCGTTCATGTGGCGGTAGGACGCCGGGATGCCGCGGTCGCCGAACAGCCAGGTCACCTGGTGGGTGGACTCGGGAGAAAGGCTCCAGAAGTCCCAGACGTTGTCCGCCTCGGTCGAGCCGGTGTACGGGTCGCGCTTCTGGGTGTGGATGAAGTCGGGGAACTTGATGGCGTCCTTGATGAAGAACACCGGGGTGTTGTTGCCGACGAGGTCGTAGTTGCCCTCTTCGGTGTAGAACTTCAGCGCCCAGCCGCGGGGGTCGCGCACCGCGTCGGCCGCACCGAGGTTGCCCGCGACGGTGGAGAAGCGCAGGAACGTCTCGGTCTGCTTGCCGACCTCGGACAGGAACTTCGCCCGCGTCCACTGCGAGACGTCACGCGTGAGGGTGAACGTGCCGTACGCGCCGGCGCCGCGGGCGTGCACCACGCGCTCCGGGATGCGCTCGCGGTTGAAGTGCGCCAGCTTTTCGAGGAGCAGCTGGTCCTGGACCAGCACGGGGCCACCGACGCCGGCCGTCTCGCTGTTCTGGTTGTCGGCGACCGGAGCCCCGGCCTCCGTGGTGAGCGGTCCCTGCGTCACGTGCGCCTCCTGCGTCGTTCCTGCCATGTGCCTGTCCTTGGCCTTCGCCGTACTCGATCCTACGATGGACTTTGTCTAAGTCAAGTAAGATTCCAACTCCGCACAAGTTCGGGAGTTACACCGAATCCCTCGCTGTTAGGCTGGTGTCCATGAGTGACCTGCTGGAACGACTTCGCGGACGCGGATGGCGCATGACCGCACAGCGGCGCGTCGTGGCCGAGGTGCTCGACGGTGACCACGTTCACCTGACGGCCGACGAGGTTCATGCCCGCGCGGTGGACAAGCTGCCGGAGATCTCGCGCGCCACCGTCTACAACACGCTGGGCGAGCTCGTGTCCCTCGGCGAGGTCCTGGAGGTCTCCACGGACCGCCGGGCCAAGCGGTACGACCCGAACGCCCACAAGCCCCACCACCACCTGGTCTGCGCCCAGTGCGGCGCGATCCGCGACGTGCACCCGGCGGGCAACCCGCTGGCCGACCTCCCGGATGCGGAGCGCTTCGGTTTCGTGGTGTCGGCGGTCGAGGTGACGTACCGCGGGGTGTGCCCGAACTGCGCGGGGGCGTGACGAACGGAAACAGGGCCCGGGAGCGATACTCCCGGGCCCCTTCGGTTTGCCCGGAGAACGGCTGAAGGCCCGGATCCAGAGGATCCGGGCCTTCAGTCTTCAGTAGCGGGGACAGGATTTGAACCTGCGACCTCTGGGTTATGAGCCCAGCGAGCTACCGAGCTGCTCCACCCCGCGTCGGTAAACACGACTTTACGCGACGCCCCCCGACAGATGCAAATCGCTTAACGATGCACCCGAATGCGGCCCCGCCGGCGCTTGATGCGCGGGCTCCGGGGCTCCGGGGCTGAGCCCCGGGAAGCCCGCGCGCAGCCCGGGGCCACGTGCGCAGCGGCGCCGCGCCCTCAGACCGAGAGCTCCTCGGCGAGGGCTTCGCGGAGCCGGGCCGCACGCTCGGAGACCTCCGCCGGTCCCAGCTCCATGGCCCGAAGGCACCACTTCTGCCCCTCGGCCAGGTCCCCGTGCCGCGCGGCGAGCAGCCCCAGCCGCAGCGCCGCGCGGCCGTGGCCGGCCACCGCGGCCCGGGTCCACCACAGCGCAGCCTCCGGCTCGTTCCCCTCGCGCGCCAGCAGCAGCCCGAGGTTGAACGCCCCGTTCCGCGAGCCGGCCTCGGCCGCCTCCCGGTACCAGCGCGCGGCGACCGCCAGATCGCCCCGCGCCGCGGCCAGCATCCCGATGCGCACCTGCGCGCGCCGGTGCCCCAGCTCCGCGGCCCGCTCGTACCATTCCTCGCTCTCGGTGCGCTCGGCCCCGCCGACCGGCTCGCCCAGCGCCACCGGCTCCGGCGGCGGAGCCAGCGATTCCAGCAGCGCCGCCAGGCGGAACGCCGCCTCCGCACTGCCGCCGCCCGCGGCGCAGCGCAGATGCCGCTCGGCCGCCCGGTCCTCGCCGTCGCGGACCAGGGCGATGCCGACCTGGAGCGCCGCGTCGGTGTGGCCCGCCGACGCGGCCCGCTCGTACCACTTCAGGGCCGTCCGGTCCTCGTCCCGGCTGGCGAACAGGATCCCGAGGTTGAACGCGGCGTCGACGCTGCCGGCCTCGGCCGCCTTCGAGAACCACGGCTCGGCCCCCGCCGCGTCGCCGGTCTGGAGCAGCATGATGGCGAGCGCGTTGGCGGCTTCCCGGTGCCCGGCGTAGGCCGCCCGCCGGTACCACTGCTCGGCCTGGGCGGTCCGCTCCTGTGCGGCGCACAGCAAAGCAAGGTTGTACGCCCCGTTCTGGTCGCCCGCGTCCATGGCGGTCCGGTACCACTTCTCCGCGGTCTCGGTCTCCCCGCGCGCGGCGTGCAGCGCGCCCAGCGCATTGGCGGCGTTCCCGTCGCCGTCCTGCGCCGCGCGGTTCCACCACGCGACGGCGCTCTCCTCGTCGCCGGCGTCGCGCAGCAGGAAGCCGAGCGCGCACGCGGCCCGCGCCTCGCCCTGCTTGGCGGAGGTCAGGTACCAGCGCCCGGCCTCCTTGAGCTCCCCGCGCGCCTCCAGCAGGGCGCCCAGGTGCAGCGCGGCCTGCCGGTGTCCGCGCGCGGCGGCCTGCCGGTACCACTGCTCGGCCTCGGCGGGGTCGCCCTTCCTCAGGTGGCGGGCCAGGCGGTACGCGGCCTCGCGGTGGCCCTGCTCGGCGGCCTGCCGCAGCCAGCGCTCCACGCCCGGGTCGCCGCGGTGCTCCAGCAGGTCGGCCAGCCCGTACGCGCCCAGGGCGTGGCCGGACTCCGCGGCCTGGCGCAGCCAGTACTCGGCGGCGGGCTCGTCCCCGCGCTCGCGGAAATAACGGCCCAGCGCGTGTGCGGCCGGCGCGGATCCGGCCACGGCGGCCACCCGCCACCAGCCGGCGGCCTCCTCGGGGTAGCCCCGCTGGAGCAGCAGGACACCGAGGTTGTTGGCGGCGGCGCGGTCCCCCTCCGCGGTCGCCCCCCTGAGGTACGGCTCGGCGCCGGCCAGGTCGCCGCGGCGCAGCAGAAGAGCCCCGAGCACGCTCATCGCGCCCGGGTCGCCCCGGTCGGCCGCGACCCGGTGCCGTGCTTCCAGCTCGGCGTCGCTCGCCGGGTCGGTCTCGGCGAACATTTCCTCCGCGAAATCCGCATCGGTCAGTGCGGTCTGCGCGTCAACGACCGGAGCCCCCTCGTCGGCCTCTGCGCCCGATCCGACTTCCGCCCTCACAAACCGCCCTGTCTCCAGCAGAGTTGACCTGTCCCCCATAAATCCCATCGTCGCATCACCTGCTACCCGCGTACACCTGGTATGTCGCAGCCTGTGAGGTCACCACAGCGTTTTGTCGACATGCCCACAGAGAGACAAGTCAAACACGCTCTCGCCCCAACTCACCCGTCCCAGCTACCTCATGGTTCCCGCATGTCCCCCCTGGACATGACGAAGGCCCGGATCCCATGGATCCGGGCCTTCATCTTCAGTAGCGGGGACAGGATTTGAACCTGCGACCTCTGGGTTATGAGCCCAGCGAGCTACCGAGCTGCTCCACCCCGCGTCGGTGAAACCACAGTATCACGACGCGGGACCGAGCCATTACAGATCAGCCGGCGGGCTTCGGGGCCGTCAGCCTCGCCTCCGCGTCGATCGCCCGCTGGAGCGCCGACTTGATGTCGTCCTGCGCCTTGCCGAAGGCCGTCCAGTCGCCTGCCTGCCGGGCCTTCTCGGCTGCCTCGATCGCCTTCTTGGCATCGTCGAGGGCCGCCTTGACCGTCGGGTCCTGGGCGGTCGGGGGCGTGGTGGTGCCCTCGCCCGGCGGGGTCACCGGAGTCGTCGGCACCGTCGGCGCCTCGGCCCCGAACACCACGTTGAGCGCCTTCTCCAGGCTGTCCTCGAACGCGGTCTGGTTGCCGTACGTCACCAGCACCTTGCGCAGCAGCGGGTACTTCAGATTCGAACTGCGCACGTACACCGGCTCCACGTACAGCATCCCGCCGTCGAGCGGCACCGCGAGCAGGTTGCCGTACTCGACCTCGGAGTCGCCGCCGCGCAGCAGCCGGATCGACTCGGCGATCTTCGGCTCGGACTGGAACTTGCTCTGCACCTGCTTGGGGCCGTCGACCGGCTTGCTGGTCGGCAGCTTCAGGATCCTGATCCTGCCGTAGTCCGGGGTGCCCGGATCGGCGTTGACCGCCATGAAGGCGCTCAGGTTGTCCCGCTCGTTCGGCGTGAACGTCGTCGTGAGCGAGAAGACCTGGTCCTTCTCCTTCTGGTCCGGCATCTTCATCGACAGGTAGTACGGCGGGACCGCCGTGCCGGCCTTGTTCGTCGGGTCGTCCGGGACGGCCCAGGCCTCACTGCCGCTGAGGAACGTCTGCGGGTCCGTGACGTGGTACCGGGTGAGCAGCTCGCGCTGGACCTTGAAGAGGTCCTGCGGGTAGCGCAGGTGGTCCATGAGCGGCTTGGAGATCTCGCTCTTGGACTTGACCGTTCCCGGGAACGCCTTCATCCAGGTCTTGAGGACCGGGTCCTCGGTGTCCCACTGGTACAGGTTGACCGTGCCGTCGTACGCGTCGACGGTGGCCTTGACCGAGTTGCGGATGTAGTTGACCTGGTTCTCCTGCGCCACCACCGCGCGCTGGCTGTTGGTCAGGGAGTCCGCGGTGCTCTGGCCCAGCGTGGTGCGCGAGGCGTACGGGTAGCCGTTCGTCGTCGTGTACGCGTCGACGATCCACTTGATCCGGCCGTCGACGACCGCCGGGTACGGGGCGCCGTCGATGGTCAGCCACGGGGCGACGGCCTCGACGCGCTCCTTGGGCGTGCGGTGGTAGAGGATCCGCGAGCCGTCGCCGATGGCGCCGGAGTAGAGGATCTGCGGCTCACTGAACGCGAGCGCGTACGCCGCCCGGTTGACCGGGTTGCCGAGGTTGACGCCGGAGTCGCCCTCGTAGCTCGTCTCCTTCTCGCCCTTGTCGTCCGAGTAGTCGAGCTCCTTCTGCGGTCCGCCGACGATCGAGTACTGCTTCGTCTGCTCGCCGTAGTAGATGCGCTGCTCGAAGTCCGTGCCGAACATGCCCTTGGAGGGGAGGTCGGACTGGGTGAAGTCGGGGGCGCCGTCCTTGACGGTGGTGCCCTTGGCCGCGACGACGCCGTAGCCGTGCGTGTACTTGAAGTGGTCGTTGATCCAGTTGTTCTTCGGGATGCCGCCGATGTTCAGCTCGCGCAGCCCGATGACCGTGTCCTGGCTCTTGTACCGGTCCACCGCGAGGGTGGACGGGAAGGCGTAGTAGCCCTTGACCTGCTGGAGCTGCTGGAAGGCCGGGGAGACGATGTTCGGGTCGAGGAGGCGGACGCTGGCGGTGGTGTCGGCCGCCTGCCGCAGCTTGCTCTTGTCCTCGGTCTGCGGGACGCCCGGGTAGTCCTTGACCTCGGACCGGTCGATCCCGTACGCGTCGCGCGTCGCCTTGATGTTCTTCTCGACGTACGGCGATTCCTTGGCCTGCTCGTTCGGCTGGACCTGGAACTTCTGCACGATCGCCGGGTACAGCCCGCCGATCAGGATCGCCGAGAGCACCATCAGGCCGAAGCCGATGACCGGCAGCTGCCAGGTGCGGCGCCACAGCGTCGCGAAGAACAGCGCGGCGCAGATGGCGGCGATGGCGACGAGGATCGTCTTCGCCGGCAGGTACGCGTTCGCGTCGACGTAGCGCAGACCGGTCCAGTTGTCGGCGGCCTTGAAGTCGCTGGACTTCACGGCGAGGCCGTACCGGTCGAGCCAGTACGCGACCGCCTTGAGCGTCACGAAGAGGCCGAGCAGCACCGACAGGTGCCCGGTCGCCGCGGCGGTGGCCCGGGCGCCCGGGCTGGTCACGCGCAGTCCGCCGTAGAGGTAGTGGACGACGACCGCGGCGATCACCGACAGCACGACCGCGGCGAAGCCGAAGCCGAGCAGGAAGCGGTACCAGGGCAGGTCGAAGGTGTAGAACGACACGTCCAGGTGGAACTGGGGGTCCTTCTGCCCGAAGGGCACCCCGTTCACGTACATCAGCCAGGTCTTCCACTGGCCGGCCGCCGAGGCACCCGCGATCATGCCGACGAGCGCCGCGATGCCGAGGAGCAGCCACGTCTTGTACGGGGCGACGCTCATCCGGTAGCGGTCGAGGCTCTGCTGCTCCATCGACATCGCGGACAGCGGGGGCCGCAGCCGGTACGCCAGCCAGATGTTCAGCCCGACGGCACCCGCCATCAGCAGGCCGAAGACGGCGAAGAGGCCGACCTTGGTCCACAGGGTGGTGGTGAAGACGGTGGAGTACTTCACGGACCGGAACCAGAGCCAGTCCGTCCAGAAGCCCGCGAACATGATGAACGCCATGCCCAGGACGGCCAGTACGCCCAAGGTCATCAGAAGAGTGCGGGCACGCCGGGAGGGGCGGCCGACTCTCATCCGTGGCCCGGAGGGGCCTCCGCCGCGGTCCGGCATCTGGAAAGCCAAGGTGCGCACCTCGAAAGTCGCTGAGTGTCGTCGCTGGACAATTTCAAAAGCTGGGCACCCGATCGTAGGGCCCACTCATTCAACTTACTGAGGCTTTAGTCAGTTCCCGGTGTCGGGTGGAAAGGAGGCAGGATGTAGTCCATGTCCAACGTTTCTCCTTCCCCCGGCACGCCGATGGCGGCCACCCCCCTGACGCGTGCCGTCCTTGAGATCGACGAGTACGCCTCCACCCTCGGCTGGGACAAGCCCGCCCGGCTGTTCGCGCTCGTCGACACCGCCAAGCTGCGCAAGTCCGAGCCCCGGCTCGCGGGCCAGCTCGGCCTCGACCAGGACGACACGGGCAAGAGCCAGCTCACCCCGATCGAGCAGGACGAGGTGCCGAAGGGCATGCCGCTGGACAAGTTCCTGGGGACCATCGCCTGGCCCCCCGCGATCATCGGCTGCGCCCTGACCGTGGAGCGGCTGATGCTGCCGCCGTCCGCGGAGGCCTCCGTTCCGGAGGGGCTCAGCGACAAGCAGCTGGCCAAGTGGGTCGCCGCGCACCCGGACCGGCAGGAGGTCCGCCTGACCGTGGGCGTCCTGCGCGACGGGTCGCGGGAATCCGCGGTGCGGCTGCGCGAGAAGGACTCGTCGAGCGAGGTCCTGACCGGCGCGAGCCTGGTGCCGGGGCTGGCCGAGGCGCTGGCCGCGACGTTCCTGGACTGAGTTCCCGGACCGGACGGGGCCGGCGGCGGCCGGAGCCGCCGCCGCGGACCGGTCAGGGCTTGCCGCACTGCGGCAGCCCGGCCGTGTCCCCCTTGCTGATCTTCTCCAGCGCCTTGGTGGCGTCGCCGATGGTGGAGACCTTCACGAGGGTGAGGCCGTCGGGGATGTGCTGGGAGGCCGAGGCGCAGTTCTCGGCGGGCGTCAGGAAGAACTCGGCGCCCGCCTTGCGGGCACCGATCGTCTTCATCTGGATGCCGCCGATGGGGCCGACCTTGCCCGTGTCGTCGATGGTGCCGGTGCCCGCGACGAACCTGCCGCCGGTCAGATCGCCCGGCGTGAGCTTGTCGACGATGCCGAGGGCGAACATCAGGCCCGCGCTCGGGCCGCCGACGTCGGCGAGCTTGATGTCGATGTTGAACGGGAAGGTGTGGTCGGTGCCCGCCCGGATGCCGACGATGGCGTGTCCGTCGCCCTCCGCCTTGGCTGTGGTGATCGTGACCTTGGCCGACCCGGTGGGCTCGCGGTGCGCCTTCTCGGCCTCGGCCGCCTCGGCGGCGGGCACGATGGCGAACTCGACCGGTTCGCCGGCCTTGCGCCGGGTGACGAGCTTGGCCACGTCCTCGGGGGCGCCCACCGGGTTGCCGTCGACGGACCGGATCACGTCACCGGCGTGCAGCTTGCCTTCGGCGGGGCTGCCCTTGACGACCGTGGAGACCACGACGCGGGAGGTGACCCCCGGCGTGCCCAGCTGCTTGAGGGCCGCCACCTTGGCGCTCTCCTGCGACTGGCTGAACTCCTCGGCGTTCTCCTGGGTGGACTGCTCCTCCGTCTTCCCGTCCGGGTAGAGGTTCTCGTGCGGGACGACGATGTTGTCGTCGGACAGCCAGCCGTAGACCGCTTCCAGCAGGTTCATGTCGTAGTCGGCGCCCGTGACGCGGACCGTCGTCATGTTGAGGTGCCCGGAGGCCGGGTACGTCTTGTGGTCCGCGATGCTGATGACGGGCTCGCCGTGCGAGTCCCCGAGCGTGTTCACCGTGGGGCCCGGGCTCATTTCCGAGTACGGGACCTTGATGAACACCCCTGCGCAGAGCAGCGCGAACAGCATGAGGGTGGAGGCGAGCATCGTCGCAGTGCGGCGTGGCATGGATCGACAGTACGGGACGGCCCTGAGGGCCGGCCGCCG
Source organism: Streptomyces sp. NPDC097981 (assembly GCF_040302565.1). Lineage (NCBI taxonomy): Bacteria > Bacillati > Actinomycetota > Actinomycetes > Kitasatosporales > Streptomycetaceae > Streptomyces > Streptomyces sp. NPDC097981. The sequence continues at coordinate 157,984 of NZ_JBEORW010000003.1, read as the reverse complement.
GGGCCGGTCCGTACGGGAGCCGCAGGCGGAACTCTCAGCGGATTCTCACGGGGCCCTGCCCGGGACGCTTCATACGGCGTCGGAACCGGAGTGGGCCGCTGTCTTCGCCCGGGCCTCATCGGCCTTGTTCATTGCTTCACGGAACCTCGCGTATCCCGCGAGTTCGGATATGTCACCTTGGGTGCGGTCGCGCGCCGCCCAGCTGCCCCATATCGCCGCTCCGATCGCGGCGAACAGTGGAATCAGCAACCACGCCAGTGACGCCATGGACGTGCCTCCCTGCCCCGAAAGTACGTGTCGTTGGTGGCTTCAACGCTCGTGCCCGGGAGGGGGTTACGCAAATCGAGGGCGTGTTGCGCGGCCGAACGGGTGGGACAGTACCCGGTTGCCGAAACCTTCCCGCGCGCGGGGCCCACCCGGAGGGTCAGCAGGCGCCGACCCACTCCTCCGTGCCGTCCGAGAACGTCTGGTGCTTCCAGATCGGGACCTCGTGCTTCAGGTCGTCGATCAGCATCCGGCAGGCCTCGAAGGCCTCTCCGCGGTGCGGGCAGGACACCGCCACGATCACCGCGAGATCACCGACGGACAGGTCGCCGATGCGGTGGACGGCGGCCAGGGCGCGGACCGGGTACTTGGCCGTCACGCGCTCGGCGATGCGGCGCATCTCCGCCTCGGCCGTCGGGTGGCAGGAGTAGCCGAGCGCATCGACGTCGGCCCCGCCGTCGTGGTTGCGCACCGTGCCGACGAAGAACGTCGTACCGCCCGTCGCATCGTCGCCGACGGCCTTGAAGACCTCGTCGATCGAGAGCGGGGTCTCGCGGATCGCGAGCAGCCGGATCGGGTCCGGAGCGGCCTGCTCGCCGGGGTGGTCGAAGTGCGGTGCCATGCAGCCATCGTGCACCACCGCTCTCACATCGCGGAATAGCCGATTCGACCGGCTGTACGACCCCGGGGTATGGAGCCTCCTACAGGAACGGCCGCTCCGGCGCCCGCCACGGCGGCAACCGGAGCGACGCCCGGGCCGCCTGCCCGTGGCGGTGACCAGGCCCGCTGCCGGGGCCCGGACCAGGGACCGGAGCGGGGCCGGGGCCGGGGCTCCGGTCCCGGCGCGTCAGATGCCGCGCCGCCTGCGCGCCCGGCGGACCACCGCGGCGGCGCCCAGCAGCGCGACCGTGGCACCCGCGGCACCCGCGGCCGTGGCGTCCTTGCGCCCCAGCCGGCGGCCCGCGACGGTGTGCCGGCCCGCGACCTCCTGGAGGAGCTCGGCCAGCACCTCCTCGTTGGTCCAGCGCGGCCGCCAGCCCGCCGCGTGCAGCCCGCTGACGCTGACCACCCACGGGTGCATCGTGTACGCGAGGTCGCCGGCCGGGGACGGCGTCAGGCCGATCCGGTGCAGCCGGGCCGCCGCGCCCAGCGCGACCGCCGACGGGAGCTCCATGCGGCGGATGCCGCTCAGCTCCTCGACCTCCTCCTGCTCCAGCCAGCCCTCGCAGCCGACCGCCAGCTCGCCCTCGACCTTCTCCAAGGCCGCGTACTCCAGCGCGCTGACCAGGTCCTCGACGTGGCAGAACTGCCAGGTCGGGCGGGATCCGGCCACCACGAGCAGGCGCGGGGACTCGAAGTACCGGGTCAGCGCGGTGTCCGTGCCGCCGACCAGCACGGCCGGGCGGACCACGGTGACGTTCAGACCGGGGTGCGCCCGGGGCGCCCGGCGGCCGAGCCGCTCGATCTCCAGCAGGTCGCCGACACCGGTCGCCTCGGCCGTGGCCCGCAGCTCGGAGTCCTCCGACAGCGGGATGTCGTTGTCCGGGAGGGCCCCGTAGACCATCGCGGAGGTGCACAGCACGACCCGGTGCACCCCGGCCGCCGCGGCGGCCGTCAGGACGGTCTGGGTCCCGCGCACGTTGTACGCCGTACGGGCCGCCGGGTCCGTTTCGAGGTCGAGGTCCAGTGCCAGGTGGACGACCACGTCGGCGCCGCGCAGTCTCTCGGCGATCGCGGGGTCCCGTACGTCCAGGACGTGCCACTGCGCGTCCGCGCAGTCCCCGCGCCGCTCGTCGATCGCCACGACCTGCTTGACCTCGTCGGAGGCGGCCAGGCGGGCCACCAGGGCCGCGCCGACCCCGGAGGCGGCGCCGGTAACGGCGATCACGGGGCCTCGTGCAGCCTGGTTTCGCGGCTGGCGAACGCCGTGGGCGCTCTCACCGTGGTCAGGGCGGTTTTCGGCGTCGTGCGGCGCGCGAACCTGCGGATCTGGGGAACTCACCAGGCGTCTCCAGCGGTTGTCTTCAGTAGGGACGCGCCGTGACGCGTACCTACCAGGTGATGTCCATCCTGCCGCAGCCCAGGAGTCGGCGGAGCACCGAGCCCGGAAGCGGGAGTGGTGTCTACGCTGGGTGGTGTTGTCGGACCATTTCCCGTCGGCCCTGCCGGCGGCCCTACGAGCCGAGGAAACCCGTGAGCGACACCCCATTCGGATTCGGCCTTCCGCCGGAGGAGCCTACGGGCGGCGACGAGGGCAAGGAGAAGGGCAATCAGGGCGGTCAGGGCGGCCCCAATCCGTTCGGGTTCCCGGGCATGGGCCTGCCCGGCGGCGGCCAGGGCGGCGCGGACAACCCGTTCGCGGCGATGTTCGGCTCGATGAACCCGAACGACCTGGGGGCTGCCTTCCAGCAGCTCGGCCAGATGCTCAGCTACGAGGGCGGTCCCGTGAACTGGGACATGGCCAAGGACATCGCCCGCCAGACCGTCGCCCAGGGCACGGCGGACGGTGTCAAGGACACGAGCGTGGGCATCGCCGAGAAGTCCGCCGTCGAGGAGGCCGTGCGCCTCGCCGACCACTGGCTGGACGGCGTGACCTCGCTGCCCTCGGGCGCCACCACGGCCGTCGCGTGGAGCCGCGCCGAATGGGTCGAGGCGACCCTCCCGGTGTGGAAGGAGCTCGTGGACCCCGTCGCCGAGCGCGTCGGCGCGGCCATGGGCAGCGTGCTGCCCGAGGAGATGCAGGCCATGGCGGGCCCGCTGCTGGGCATGATGCGCTCCATGGGCGGGGCCATGTTCGGCCAGCAGATCGGCCAGGCCGTGGGCGTGCTCGCGGGCGAGGTCGTCGGCTCGACCGACATCGGGCTGCCGCTGGGCCCGGCGGGCAAGGCCGCCCTGCTGCCGCTGAACATCGAGGGCTTCGGCAAGGACCTGGGCGTCCCCGCCGAGGAGGTGCGGCTGTACCTGGCCCTGCGCGAGGCGGCCCACGCCCGGCTGTTCGCGCACGTGCCGTGGCTGCGCTCGCACCTGCTCGGCACGGTCGAAGGGTACGCGCGGGGCATCAAGGTCGACACCTCGAAGCTGGAGGACGTGGTCGGCCAGATCGACCCGTTGAACCCGGAGCAGCTGCAGGAAGCGCTCCAGGGCGGCATGTTCCAGCCGCAGGACACCCCCGAGCAGAAGGCCGCGCTGGCCCGCCTGGAGACGGCGCTCGCGCTGGTCGAGGGCTGGGTGGACGCGGTCGTGCACGAGGCGGCCAAGCCCCGGCTGACCTCGGCGGACGCCATGCGCGAGACCATGCGCCGACGGCGCGCCTCGGGCGGCCCGGCGGAGCAGACGTTCGCGACCCTGATCGGGCTGGAGCTGCGCCCCCGCCGGCTGCGGGACGCCTCGCGGCTGTGGGCCTCGCTGACCGACGCGCGCGGTGTGGACGGCCGCGACGGGCTCTGGGAGCACCCGGACATGCTGCCGACGGCCTCCGACCTGGACGACCCGGACGGGTTCGTGCACCGCGAGCAGCTGGACTTCTCCGAGATCGACAAGATGCTCGGCGAGGCGGCGCAGAAGCGCGACCAGGGCGAGCAGGGTGCGCAGGGCGACGACGAGGGTGAAGGGAAGAAGTGAGCCTGTACGACGATGCGGTCCAGGTCCTGAAGGGGTTCGAGGGCCGGGACGAGCAGCAGAGCGCGCTGCGGGACGTCTACCTGGAGCACCTCGCCACGCACCCCGACGGGGTCTACAAGCCGTGCCAGGCCGGGCACGTCACCGGCAGTGCGCTGGTCATCGACCCGGCGGGCGGGCGCGTACTGCTGACCCTGCACAAGAAGCTCGGCATGTGGCTGCAGATGGGCGGGCACTGCGAGCCCGGCGACAGCACGCTCGCCGGGGCCGCGCTGCGCGAGGCCGTCGAGGAGTCCGGGATCGCGTCCGGGCTGAGCCTGCTGCCGGGCGGTCCGGTGCGGCTGGACCGGCATCCGATCCCGGCACCCTGCAACTGGCACCTGGACGTGCAGTACGCGGCGCTGGCCCCGGCCGGCGCGGTCGCGGAGATCAGCGAGGAGTCGCTTGACCTGCGCTGGTTCCGGTACGAGGAGGTGGCGGCGGCGGCCGACACCTCGGTCGTGCGGCTGTTGGAGGCGACCCTGGCGCGGCTCTGACGCCCCCGGAACGACCGGAAGGGGCGGCCCCGCATCCGCGGATCCGCCCCTTCCGTGTGCCGTGTGCCCGTACTAGTTCCAGGCGTTGTTCTGGTTCTGGGCGTGGACGCCGTGCTGGCCCATGCCGTACTGCGCGGCCATGCCCTGTCCGAGCTGGGCGTTCTGCGGCGGCAGCACCTCGCTCGGCTGCACCAGTGCGAACCCGGTGCCGAGGAAGCTGAGCTCCCAGCCCTCGCCGGTGTTGCCGCGCCGCCGCCAGACCCCGCTGGAGTGCGTCTGGGCCTGCATCTGCACGCGCAGCGAGGTGGACCAGGCGACGATCGCGTCCGCGTCGGCGTTGACGTACTTGTCCGGCGTGACCTGCATCATCAGCGGCTGCCCGGAGGTCATCAGCGCGACCTTGCCGCGGCCGGTGATGTTGAGCTGGTACTTGCCGGAGCCGGAGATCCCGTACTGGCTGTCCACCGCGATGGCCTCGGTGTGCAGGCTGGAGTCCAGGGCCAGCACGTAGCTGCTGTCGACGGTGAGGCCGTCCCGGTCCACGTCCACGACGTGCACGTACTGGGCGAGGTTGGCCAGGTAGACCGTGCCCTGCCCGGAACAGCGCATCAGGTCGAGGCCCTCACCGGTGCGGGCGAGGGCGGTGCGCTGGGTGGTGCTCTGGTACTCGCCGTCGAAGTCGATGATCCCCTGGTAGGCGACCATCGCGCCCTTGCGGGCGAGCACGTCGTCGGAGCCGGCCAGCGTGACCCTCAGCAGCTGCGGGTTCTGGACGGCGTACCGCTCCTGGGACTGCGCCTCGGCGTGGGCGAAAAGTGCGCTCTGCATGATGTGTCCGCTCCCCCTCAGCCCCGGCCCCGGAGCCGGTCGGTGCTGTCCTCACTGGGCTGTACGACGACGATGCCCTGACCCGAGAAGGCCATCTGGTAGGCCTCCCCGCTGCCCCGGCCGATCATCGACGAGGCCTTGAAACTGCGCTTGCCCTTCACCTTGAGGTTCGGGGACCAGGCGACGAGCGCGTCGGGGTCGACGTACGTCTCGTCCTCACCGCGGCCGCAGTCGACCACGATCGGGGTGCCGCGGGAGGTGATCGCGACCCAGCCGGTGCCGGAGACCTGCACGTTGAACAGGCCCTGGCCGGCGAACTTGGCCATACCCTTGACCCGTTCGACGCCCCACTGGAGGTGGGCGTCGAAGGCGAGCAGGTTGGTGCCGTTGACCGAGAGCGCATCGTTGTTGAGGTTGATCACAACGACGTCGGCGCCGTAGTCGGCGAGGTAGAGCAGGCCGTCGCCGGTGCACTTCATCAGCGGGGCGCCCTCGCCGGTGAGCCACTGCGAGGCCATCTGGCGCAGGGCCGGCGGGTTGGGCTCGTACTGGACGAAGCCCTCGTACGCGACCATCGACCCGGTGCGCGCGAAGAGGTCCTGGCCGCTCTGCATGGCGACCTTGAGCATGGCCCGGCCGTGGTTCTCCATGCGGGCCGTGACGGGGGTGGGGGCGTAGCCCGCGAGCTGCTGGTTCATTGCGTTCATGACGGGCTCCCTCAGACCTCGTACGGCTGGACGACGATGAAGTTGCCGGGAGCGCCGCGGAACTGGAGGTTCACGGTCTCCCCGCTGTGGCCGGGGTAGGCGTTGCGCCGCAGCCGGACCTGGCTGGAGACGATCACCTGGGAGGCCGCCGACCACGCGACGATGGCGTTGCTGTCGGCGAAGGTGGTCGGGGTGACGGGCAGCACGACCGGCGTGCCGTGCGTCTTGACGATCACCGTGCCGGAGCCCTGGAACAGCATCGTGAACAGGGCGCCGCCGGGGATGCCGTGGCCCTCGATGCGCCGGACCTCGTGCTGGAGGCTCTCGTCGAAGGCGAGGACGCTTTCGGCGGAGACGCAGATTCCGTCGCCCTGGAGCTCGATGGCGTGCAGGTGGGCGCCGTTCTCCGCGAGGAAGACCTGGCCGCGGCCGCTGCAGCGCATCAGCTGCATCTCCTGGCCGGTGGCGTTGCCGACGATGCGCCCGGCGAAGCCCGCGCCCTTGTAGCTGAAGTCGACCTTGCCCTGGTACAGGACCATGCTGCCCTGGCGGGCGAGGACGGGCTGGCCGCCCATCGACAGGTCGACCCGCATGAGCTGCTGGTTCTGCGAGGTCCAGCGGGCGCCGGTGGGGACTTCCTTGTACGGCTGGAGGGCGGCCGCGAGGCCGGCGCCGGCGGCCTGCGGGGCGCCCTGGCCGTAGCCGGGCTGCTGGCCCGGCATCTGGCCGTACGGAGCCGGCTGCTGGCCGGGGGCCTGGCCGTAGCCGGGGGGCTGCTGGCCGTAGGACGCGGGGGCCGGGGCGGGCGGCGGGACCTGGCCGTAGCCGGGCATCTGGCCGTACGAGGGATGCGGCTGCTGGCCGTACGAGGGCGGGCCGGGCGGCTGCGGGGCGTGCGGCGGCTGGCCGTACGGTGCGGGGGCCGGCGGGGTGGTCAGCGGGCCGACCATGGTCGGGGCCGAATGGACCGGCGCGGGCGCGGCGGGCTGCTGGTACTGCGGGGCGGGGGCCGGGGCGGGCTGCGGGACGTACGGGGCCTGGGGTGCCGGAGGGGCCTGGACCGGCGTGCCGAAGGACGGCGCGGGGGCGGCCGCCTGCGGGGGCGGGGCGAATCCCGGCGAGGCGCCGGCCTGGGCCGGGGCGGGGGCCTGCGGCTGCTGCGGGGCCTGCTGCTCGTCCTCCTCGGCGACCTCGCCGCCGAAGTTCTTCAGCAGTGCGGCGAGTCCGCCGTCGAAGCCCTGGCCGACCGCGGCGAAGCGCCAGACGTCCTTGAGGTAGAAGTCCCCGAGCATCACCGCGCGCTCGGTGGTGAACTCCGTGCCCGTGAACGAGTACCGGACGACTTCCTCGCCGCCGGCCACGATCCGGAGGTAACCCGGTCCGATCTGCGACATTTGTCCGGCGCCGTCGATCGTGGCGGTGAAGGACAGCTTGTGGATGCCCGCCGGAACGCGGTCCAGCGTCACCCGGAAGGACTCGGTGTCGCCGGCCTGCGCGCCGAGCTGCTGAATGGACTCCTCCGGCGACTTCGGCTGGTTGTAGAAGACGAAGTAGCGGTCGTCCGACAGCCGCTCGTCGGCGTCAAGGCCGAAACAGCTGATGTCGATGGCGAGTCCGGGGCCGGCGATCTGGACGCCGACGTACAGATCCGTGCCTGCCGTCAGATCGCTGATCCTGGCCTTGTGACCGCGTTGGAATTCCCTGGCCATACGTAACGACCGTCCCCCATCCCGACAGTGAAATGCGTGCCGCTCAGGCTAGCCGCATCTGCCGACATCCGGCCAAGCCGGTACCGACCCGGTACATATCGATACGTCCGCGCCCGACGGAGCTCGGACGGAATCATTCCTCGCGGGCCGCGGGGACCTTGGGGAGACGCTCGGCGGCGACCACTCCTTCCAGGTAGCCGCGGGCGCGCTCGGTGCGCGGGTAGGCCTCCAGCAGTTCCCAGAAGCGGGGGCCGTGGCCGGGCACGAGGAGGTGGGCCAGCTCGTGGAGCAGCACGTAGTCGACGACGTATTCCGGCATCCCCTGGAGGCGGTGCGAGAGCCGGATGCTGCCTTCGGCGGGGGTGCAGGAGCCCCAGCGGGTGTTCTGGTTGGTGACCCAGCGGACCGAACGGGGACGGGCGCGGGCGCTGAAGTACTGCTCGGACAAACGCTCGGCCCGCTCGGTGAGTTCCGCGTCGCCGAGGGTTCGCCTGCTCTCCTGCGCGGCCAGCTTGTCGAGCATGACCCCCACCCAGCGCTGCTCCTCGGCCTCGGACATCCGGGCAGGGATGAGGACGACCGTACGGTCACCCTCGCGATAGGCGGACACGGTCCTGCGGCGGCGCGCGCTCCGGCGGACTTCGACGGCGCGCTGCTGTGGGTCGGCGGACACGCCCAAGACCGTACCCGCTCGCCGTGGCCGAAGTCCCCCTGCTCCACCGTTCGAACATGATCGATTCGAAGCCGGTACAGGAAACACCCTTTTCCTCCATCTCATATGCCTAATAGCCCTCGCCTGTGGACAAATGCGAGCGGGGAATGCGGCGGGCGGGCACTCTGCGAGGAACGAGGCGGAGTTCGCACGAGGGGGGAAGGCCATGTATCCGAAGGTGAAGCCGGCGCTGGCGAGGGCGTGGCGGGATCTGCAGACGGTGCAGTTCGGGGTGACGCCCGCGCACGCGGTGGTGCTCGGCCCGGTGGACACGGCGACGGGATCGCTGATCGACCGGATCGACGGGACGCGGGGCATGGAGCTGCTGCGCGCGGAGGCGGCGGCCGTGGGGCTGCCGGAGGGGCAGGTGGACACGCTGGTCCGGCGGCTGGCGGCGGCCGGGCTGCTGGACGACGCCACCGCGGGCGGCCCGCGGGCCCAGGCCGTGCGCAAGCGGCCGGAGACCCTGGAGCGGCTCGGGCCCGATCTGGGCTCGCTGTCGCTGGTCCACCGCGAGCCGGGGGGCGACTTGCGGGGGGTCGCGGCGCGGCGGGCCATACGGGTCCAGGTGCGCGGGAGCGGCCGGGTGGGCGGGGTGATCGCCGGGGTCCTGGCGGGAGCCGGAGTGGGCCGGGTCGAGGTCCTCGACGGCGGCCGGGTGGAGCCGGCGGACGTGGCTCCGGGCGGGCTGGGGCCGGGCAGTGTGGGCCGGCTGCGGGCCGAGGCCTCGGCCGGGCTGGTGCGCGAATCGGCCCCGGGGCGTCCGCCGCGGACCGCGGAGCACGAGGGGCCCGAGCCGGGCGTGTCCCTGGTGGTGGTCGCGCCCCGGGACGGCCTGCAGGCGTGGGCGCCGGATCCGGGCCTCGCCGCCGACTGGATCGCCACCGGGACGCCGCACCTGTATACCGGGGTGCTGGAGGGCACCGGGCTGGTCGGGCCGCTGGTGCTGCCGGGTGCCACGGCGTGCGCGGGCTGCATGGAACGCGACCGGGTCGAGGCGGACCCGGCCTGGCCCCGGATGCTGGTCCAATGGCGCTCGGCACACCGCCGCCGGGCCACCGCGGCCTGCGACCTGGGCCTGGCCACGGCGGTGGCCGGGTTCGCCGCGGCCCACGCCCTGTCCTTCCTCGACGGTGAACTGCCCGCTTCCACGGCCTCCCGCTGGGAGGCGGCCCTCCCGGCCCTGCACTGGGAGCGGACGGCCCTGCGCCCTCACCCGGAGTGCCCCTGTGCGGCAGCCGGGGTCCCGGCGGAACAGGCGGTGGGGTCATGAGGAGCGATCGCCTGTCCGGCCGTGCCGTCCCGCGGGGGTGGACGCCGTCCGGCGTCGGGGCGCGGTCACGTCGGGTCCGGGGCGGGCGCCTCGGCCGGGGCGGGGAGGGGCCGCCATGACAGGATGCGTTTGGCCGAGGGGTCATCTCGAACCGCCGCTTGCGGCACAGCAGTCTGGGAATTGGAGGGGCTCATGTCTGATCTTCCCCGGAAGGCGGTCACCCGTACCGTCAAGCTGGCCGCGCTGCCGCTCGGCTTCGCGGGCCGGGTCACCTGGGGGCTGGGGAAGCGGATCGGGGGCAAGTCGGCGGAGATCGTGGCGCGCGAGCTCCAGCAGCGCACCGCCGAGCAGCTGTTCCGCACGCTAGGGGAGTTGAAGGGCGGCGCCATGAAGTTCGGGCAGGCGCTCTCGGTCTTCGAGTCGGCCCTGCCCGAGGAGGTCGCCGGACCGTACAGGGCGGCACTGACGAAGCTTCAGGAGGCGGCCCCGCCGCTGCCGGCCCAGACGGTGCACCAGGTGCTGGCGGAGCGGCTGGGAGCCGACTGGCGGGATCTGTTCGAGGAGTTCGAGGACAAGCCTGCCGCGGCCGCCTCGATCGGTCAGGTGCACCGGGCGGTGTGGCACGACGGCCGCCAGGTCGCGGTGAAGGTCCAATACCCGGGAGCCGGCGAGGCTCTGCTGTCCGACCTCAGACAACTGGGCCGGTTCGCCGGGCTGCTGGGGCCGCTGGTTCCCGGCATGGACGTCAAGCCGCTGATCCAGGAGCTGCGCGACCGGGTCGCGGAGGAGCTGGACTACGAGCTGGAGGCCGAGGCCCAGCGGATCCACGCGGACGCGTTCGAGGGCGACGAGGACGTGGTCGTACCGGATGTCGTCCACCAGGGCGACCAGGTGCTGGTGACCGAGTGGATGGAGGGGACGCCCCTGTCGGAGGTGATAGCGGACGGCACCCAGGAGGAGCGGGACCGCGCCGGTCAGCTGCTGGCCCGGTTCCTCTTCTCGGGGCCCGCGCGCACCGGGCTGCTGCACGCCGACCCGCACCCGGGCAACTTCCGCCTGCTGTCGGGGGCGGACGGCCGGATACGGCTGGGCGTGCTGGACTTCGGCACCGTCGACCGGCTGCCCGGCGGCTGGCCCAAGCCCATCGGCACGTCGCTGCGGATGACGCTGGAGGGCGATGCCGAGGGGATCTACGGGCACCTGTGCGCCGAGGGGTTCGTGAAGGAGTCCATCGAACTGGATCCGGTGGCGGTGCTGGACTACCTGCTGCCCATCATCGAGCCCGCCGAGGCCGAGGAGTTCACCTTCACGCGGCCGTGGCTGCGCGGCCAGGCGGCCCGGATCGCCGATCCCCGCTCCCCCGCCCACCAGTTGGGCCGGCAGATCAACCTGCCGCCCTCGTACCTGCTGATCCACCGAGTGACGCTGAGCACCATCGGGGTGCTCTGCCAGCTGGGCGCGACGGTCCGGCTGCGGGGTGAACTGGAGTCCTGGCTCCCGGGGTTCCTGCCCGAGGAGTGAGTGCGCGGGCCTGCGGGCCCGAGGTCACCACCAGGACGAGTCGAGGCGGCCCTCGATGGCCCTGAGGTTGGCCCGCGCGCAGTCGACGCAGAAGTACTGTCTGGCCCCGTTCTCCACCGAGCAGGTCCAGGTGGGCGGGGCGCCGTCGGGGGCCTTCTTGCCGCAGCGCGCGCAGACGACGGTCTGGCCCTCGGGGCCCGACGGGGCGGGGTGGGGATTCGGCTGGTCCACCTCCAGACGATATCCCCACGAGGGGTGGAGAGCCGTCCGCAACGCACCGGGGGGACCGGTCCGTTCGGACCGGTCCCCCGTACGCTGCTGCGCCGCTGGTCAGCGGCGGTTCAGCGGTGCTCAGTGCATGACGGCCATGGCCAGCGCCCGCCGGGCGCGCAGCGAGACGCGCTCGGCTCGCCGCTGCATGCGGCGGGCGGCGACCAGGCGCAGGGCGCGACGCTCGGCGTCGGCCTCGCGCATGCGGTCGTCCATATGGGCACGGGCCAGGGCTTCTGGGATGAGTTGCATTTCTCGGGTCCTGTTCTGACGCGAGGTCATCGCGCCGGCGGTGATGAAGTCTGCGGTGGCGGAGCCGTGTGGCTGCTCGCTCGTCGTGTGGGCGGTCATGAGGGCCTGCTTCAAGGGGTCGTGCGTCAGGGGGCGGTCGATGGTTCCGATGGCGGTCATGCCGCAGCAACCGGGTTCTTGCGCGGACGGCCACGGGGGCGCTTCCGGGCTACGACGACACCCTGGACGAACAGCTCGCCACCCCAGACACCCCAGGGCTCACGGCGCTCGATCGCACCGGCGAGGCAGGCCTCGACCAGCGGGCAGGTAGCGCACAGGGACTTGGCGTACTCGACGTCCGCCGGGGACTCGGCGAAGAAGACCTCGGGGTCGTAGGTACGGCAGGCGACGGGTACGCCGAGGTTCTCGATGGCGTCGTCGAGCGCGGTCAGCGCGGTGAGGGGAGTCAAGGTGGAGTCCTCCGGGACTGCGGGCGGGGAGATCGTCTGGGTCTTCGGTACGGACGGGGCGTGCGCTTCGAGTTGCACGGTGTTTTCTTCCTCGTCTTGTTCGTCTAGTCGTTCCGGCCGGGGTCGGCCGGGGTCGGCTGGTACCTGGTCTTGCCAGTCCCGAGGCTCCTTCGTGCCGTCGTCCCCGTTCGGGGACAAACAGAAGGGCCGCGGATCCCGGGTGGGGTTCCGCGGCCCTGAAGGCGCCGGCCTGATCATCGAGATCAGGCTGGATCACTCCAGGGTTCGAGCCCGCGGAAGGCCCACATCAGGTGGTGCTGCTGCTTCGTCTGCTTCGTCTGCTGCGTCTTGAATCCGGCACTGTCGGCACCGGCTGCGGCCGCAAACCCATAGGCGCCATGCGCCTGGGCTTCCAGTACTGCCACCGGTGCCTGGGTCGGTCGCTCATTCCGCTCGCTCGCCAGGAGCGCGGAGGGCGCGGCCAGCAGGGCGCGGCTGTCAGCAGAAATCGCGGACAGACCGGTACCCGGGAGCGGGAGGAGCGAGGAGGAGCCGAGCGTGCAGGAAGCGGCGACCGAGCGATCGGTCATTTTGGTGCTGGTGATGAAGCTGGTCACTGGTCTCGCCTCCTCTCGGCGTCTCGGGGACGGTGGCCCGAGGGCCTGTCCCATGCGTATTCGGATAAGTACAGCACGGAGTGGGAGCTTTGGAGAAGCCACCGTTTCCGTTGCTAAGAACCTATGGGGATCCGACGGGCATGTGCAAACTATTTTTCCGACGAGTTTCTACGCGTCGTCAGAATCCGCGCCCCCAGGCTCCTGACCTGCACAGATGGCCAGCACATCGGCTCCGTACCGGTCGAGCTTGCGGCCACCCACTCCAGAGATCATCGAGAGCTCGCCCTCCTCGGACGGCGCGGCCTCGGCGATCGCCACGAGCGTCTTGTCCGTGAACACGCAGTACGCGGGCAGTCCCTGCTCCTTCGCCTGGCCCGCGCGCCACTCCCGCAGCCGCTCGTAGAGACCTTCGTCCATGTCGGACGGGCAGTCCTCGCAGCGCATCAGCTTCAGCTCGCCGGCCTCGGTCAGGGTCTTGCCGCACACCCGGCACAGTGCCGGGCCGCGGCGGCCGCCCTTGCGGACCCGCTGCTCGGCCGCGGAGCCCGTGCGGGCTCCCGGGGCCGCGGAGCCCGGCCGCAGCCCGTTCAGGAAGCGGCTGGGGCGCCGGGAGGCCCGGCCGCCCGGCGCCCGGGAGAGCGCCCAGGAGAGCGTCAGGTGCAGGCGGGCTCGCGTGACCCCGACGTAGAGCAGCCGGCGCTCCTCCTCCACCTGCTCGTCGGTCTTGGCGTACGTGATCGGCAGCATGCCGTCGGTGAGGCCGGCCAGGAACACGGCGTCCCACTCCAGGCCCTTCGCGGCGTGCAGGGAGGCGAGGGTGACGCCCTGGACGGTCGGGGCGTGCTGGGCGGCCCTGCGCTCGTCCAGCTCGACGGTCAGGTCCGCCAGGGTGGCCCCGGGCCGCGTCCGCGCGAAGTCCTCGGCGAGCCGGACCAGGGCCGCCACGGACTCCCACTGGTCGCGGACGGCGCCGGAGCCGGCCGGCGGCTCGGTGGTCCAACCGGTGGAGCTGAGCACGGCCCGGACCTGGGAGCCGAGCTCGACGACGTCGTCGAGCAGCGGGTCGTTTCCGCCGGAGCGGGCAGCCCCTCGCAGGGCGAGGATCGCCTTCTGCACCTCGCCGCGCTCGAAGAAGCGCTCGGCGCCGCGCAGCTGGTACGGGACCCCGGCGTCGGCGAGGGCCTGCTCGTAGACCTCGGACTGGGCGTTGATGCGGTAGAGCACGGCGATCTCGCCGGCCGGGACGCCCGCCGCGATCAGGTCCCGGATCCGGACGGCGACGCCCTCGGCCTCGGCGGGCTCGTCGGGGTACTCGGCGTAGACCGGGTCGGGGCCGGGCTCGCGCTGGGAGACCAGTTCGAGGCGGTGCTCGGCGGCACGGCCCCTGGCCTGGGCGAGGAGCCCGTTGGCGAGGTGGACCACCTGGGGGGTGGAGCGGTAGTCGCGGACCAGCTTGACCAGGGTGGCCTGCGGGTAGCGGGTGCGGAAGTTCAGCAGGTGGTCCGGGGTGGCCCCGGTGAAGGAGTAGATCGTCTGGCTGGCGTCGCCGACGACGCAGAGGCTGTCGCGCTCGCCGAGCCACAGGTCCAGCAGCCGCTGCTGGAGCGGGCTGACGTCCTGGTACTCGTCCACCACGAAGTGCTGGTACTGGTTGCGGATCTGCTCGGCGATGTCGTGGCGGTCCTGGAGGATGCCGACCGTGAGCAGCAGCACGTCCTCGAAGTCGATCATTGCGCGGTCGCGCTTGAGCTGTTCGTACGTCCCGTAGATGTGGGCGATCTCCGCCATGTCCCGGGGGGCTTCGCGGCCCGCTTTGAGGGCGGCCGCCGGATAGTCGGAGGGGACGGTCTGGGTGACCTTCGCCCACTCGATCTCGCCGGTGACGTCCCGCAGCTCGCCACGGTCGAGCCGGATGCGGCAGCGCGCGCCGGCCTCGGCGACGAGCTGGATCTTGCGCTCGACGAGCCGGGGCACGTCCCCGCCGATCGCCTTGGGCCAGAAGTACTGGAGCTGGCGCAGGGCGGCGGAGTGGAACGTCCGCGCCTGCACCCCGCCCGCGCCGAGCGCGCGCAGGCGGCCGCGCATCTCGCCGGCGGCGCGGTTGGTGAACGTGACGGCCAGCACACTGGCCGGCATCAGCTGGCCGGAGCGGACCCCGTAGGCGATCCGGTGGGTGATCGCCCGGGTCTTGCCCGTGCCCGCGCCCGCCAGCACGCACACCGGTCCGCGCAGGGTCGTCGCGACCTCGCGCTGCTCCGGGTCCAGGCCCAGGAGCACCGCGTCGGCCGAGTCTGCGCCGGCGGGGAAGGATGAGGGGTGCGTTGCTGATGTCACCCCGCCATGCTGCCAGGTCCCGAGGGGCGGACGGGATTTTTGTCCACAGGGTGCGCGGATCCGTCGTATCGGCCTACTTGACGTACCAGCCGCACCGCGGGTGCGGGAATGGCCCCGCGGTCCCGTACGTTCGAGTACTCGGACCACCCAGGCCCCACAGAGGAGAGCGCAGCATGCAGGACACGGGTTCCGTCACGATGTACAGCACGACCTGGTGCGGCTACTGCCGCCGGCTGAAGACCCAGCTGGACCGGGAAGGCATCGCGTACAACGAGATCAACATCGAGCTGGACCCCGAGTCCGCGGCATTCGTCGAGAAGGCGAACGGCGGCAACCAGACCGTTCCGACCGTGCTCGTGGTGTCCCCGGCCGGCAGCGAGTCGGTCATGACGAACCCGAGCCTGGCCCAGGTCAAGCAGGCCCTCGCCGTCTGACCGCCGGACCGGCGCTCCACCCGGGCCGCACGGACGGTGCGAACGGCGCGAACAGAAAGGCCCCCGCCGGCGCGGGGGCCTTCTGCCGTGTGACGGGCCTTACGCGACCGGGCGCGGCAGCGGCTCCCCGTACCAGCGCTCGACCAGGCGGGCCGCGATGGAGATCCCCGACGGGGGCAGCATCTCGCCCGTCTCGAACGCGGCGCGCAGCTCCTCGCGGGAGAACCAGCGGGCCTCCTCGATCTCCTCGCCGTCGACCGTGATCTCGGTGGTGAGGGCGCGCGCCGTGAAGCCCAGCATCAGGCTGTACGGGAACGGCCAGGGCTGGCTGGCGACGTACTCGACCTCGCCGACCTTGACGCCCGCCTCCTCCCACACCTCGCGGACGACCGACTGCTCGATCGACTCGCCCGGCTCCACGAACCCGGCCAGCGTCGAGAAGCGTCCCTCCGGCCAGTGCACCTGGCGGCCCAGCAGCGCGCGGTCGTGCTCGTCGGTGACCAGCATGATCACCGCCGGGTCGGTGCGCGGGTAGTGCTCGGCGCCGCAGCCCGGGCAACGGCGGATGTGCCCGGCGGCCGCGACCACCGTGCGCTCGCCGCAGCGGGAGCAGAAGCGGTGCATCCGCTGCCAGTTCTCCAGAGCCACCGCGTGCACCATCAGCCCGGCGTCGCGCGGGGACAGCAGCAGCCCGGCCTCGCGCAGGCCGGCCGGGCGGGCCGACTGGTCCATCCGGCCCGGCAGCGAGTCCTTCTGGAGCGCGAAGTACCGTACGCCGTCCTCGTCGGTGCCCAGGAAGTAGCGGTGCGTCTCGGTGACCGGAGCCTCGAAGGCCGGGGTCATCACGATCCCGGTCTCCCCGTCGGGGGTGTCGTCGATCAGAACCTGGCCGCCGGAGACCACGAAGACGCGGGTCGTCGGGTGGCTCCAGGCGGCCGCGAGCCAGGCCTCGTCGAGGCGGTGGTGCGCGGCACGGTCGATTCCGCTGGGCGCGGCGAGCGTGATCGGGTGCTCGGTGTGGGTGCTCACAGGTACTTCCAACTCCCCCGGTGGTGGGACAGGCAGGCTCAGTGACTCGTGACTGGGTGACTCGGTGCGGCGGTGCGTGTGGTCCGTGTGGTGCGTGTGGTGCCTGCGTCAGGCGGGCTTCCGGTGGCCGGCGGCCAGGTCGCCCCACAGGTAGGCGGCCGTCTCGACGCCCTTGAGGAGCAGGTCCAGCTCGACCTTCTCGTTCGGCGAGTGCCAGCCGTCGGAGGGTACGGAGATGCCGAGGAACAGGACGGGCGCGTCCAGGACGTCCTGGAGGTCCGCCGCCGGCCCGGAGCCGCCCTCGCGGGTGAAGCGGACCTTCTCGCCGAAGGCCCGGCCCATCGACCGTACGACGGACTGCAGCGCCGGGTGGTCCAGCGGCGTCAGGCACGGCCGGGTGGGGGCTCCGAAGACGATGGAGTGGCGGATCCCTTCCGGGATCCGCGCCGCGACCCAGTCCCTGACGGCCGCCTCGACCTCGTACGGGTCCTGCCCGGACACCAGCCGGAACGACAGCTTCAGGTGGGCGGAGGCGGGCACGATGGTCTTGCCGCCGGGGCCCTGGTAGCCGCCGCCGATGCCGTTGACCTCGGCGGTCGGGCGGGCCCACACCCGCTCCAGGGTGGAGTAGCCCTTCTCGCCCGCGGCGGCGTGCGACTTGGCCGTACGCAGCCACTCGGCCTCGTCGAACGGCAGCTCGGCGATCAGCGCCCGCTCCTCGTCCGTGAGCTCGGCGATGTTGTCGTAGAAGCCGGGGATCGTGACCCGCTCGTCGGCGTCGTGCAGCGCGGCGACCAGGCGGGCCGCGACGGTGGCCGGATTGGGCACGGCCCCGCCGAAGGCCCCGGAATGAATGTCCTGGTCGGGCCCGTGGAGGTCGATCTCGCAGTCGGCGACGCCGCGCATGCCGGTGCAGACGGTGGGGGTCGTCTCGGACCACATGCCGGTGTCGGAGACGATCACTATGTCCGCGGCGAGGCGCCCGGCCTCGCGCTCGACCAGGGCGCGGAAGTTCGGGGAGCCCGACTCCTCCTCGCCCTCGATGAGCAGCTTGAGGTGCACGGCCGGGGCCGCGGAGCCGGTCGCCGCCAGGTGCGCCCGGACGCCGAGGGTGTGGAAGAACACCTGGCCCTTGTCGTCCGCGGCGCCGCGCGCGTACATCCGGCCGTCCTTGACGACGGGCTCGAACGGGTCGGTGTGCCAGCCGTCGGCGACGGCGGCGGGCTGCACGTCGTGGTGCCCGTAGACGAGGACGGTCGGGGCGTCCGGGTCCGCGCTCGGCCACTCGGCGAAGACCGCGGGCGCGCCGGGCGTCTGCCAGATCTCCGTGACCGGGAAGCCGGTCTCCTTGAGCTTCGCGGCGAGCCACTCGGCGCTGCGACGTACGTCGTCCGCGTGCTCGGGCTGCGCCGAGACGGAGGGGATGCGCAGCCACTCCGCGAGGTCGTCGAGGAACGCGGCGCGGTGGGTGTCGATGTACGTGCGGACGACGCTGTCCGCCGGGGTTTCGCTCATGCCTACGAGCCTAACTGTCGGGTAGCCGGTCACTGTCCGTGTCCGATTTGCCTTGGAGGATCCGCTCAAGACCGGCCCGGCCGGGGAGGTTCCGGGGCCGGATCACGCGGCCGCTGCGGACGTGGAGGAAGGCCGCGGCTACCTGGTCGAGGGGGGTGCCGGTGGCTTCCGCCCAGGCCAGACGGTAGACGGCGAGCTGGAGGGGGTCGGCCTCAGTGGTGCGGCCGGTCTTCCAGTCGACGATCTCGTACGAGCCGTCCCGGTTCCGGTAGACGGCGTCGATCCTGCCGCGGATGACCCGGCCGGCGAGGGTGCACTGGACCGGGACCTCCATGCGGTGGGGGGTGCGCTCGGCGTACTCGCTCCGCTCGAAGGCCGCCTTGAGGGAGTCGAGGTCGGCCTCGTCGGCGACCTCCTGGCCGGAGCCGGGCAGCTCGGTGGCCGGGTCGAGGACGTCGAGCAGCGGCAGCGGGAGCTCGTCGAACCGGGACTCCACCCAGGCGTGGAAACGCGTGCCCTGGCGCGCCGCGGGCTGCGGGGGCTTGGGCATGGGGCGGGCGAGGTCGCGGGCGAAGCCCTGCTCGTCCGCGGCGAGGCGCAGCAGCTGGCTGGCGGAGAGGGCGGCCGGGAGCTCGACGTCGCGCACGGCGGTGCGGGCGCGCAGGAGCTCGCCTTCGAGGGCGTCGAGGTCCCGGTCCCAGGAGGCCACGGCCCGGGTCTCCTCGGGCGTGAGCGCAGCCGCCCCCGCGGTACGCCGGCCTCCACGGGCGGGGGCTCCGCCGCGCATGCCGGGTCCCGCCGGCTGCGGCGCGCCGGAGCCGGGCCCGGTGCGGGCGTGCGGGACCGCCGCCTCGCCCGGGCCGGGCCGGGCCTCGTCCGCCGCCCAGAGGTCCTCGCCGTCCGGCACGTCCGGCACGTCCGGCACGTCCGGTCCGGCCCCGGCGCGCGCCGACGGTACGACTGCCGCGTCGCCCGGTTCGGCCCAGGCCGCGTCCGCCGCCCAGAGGTCCTCGCCGTCCGGCTCCTCCGCGTAGGACGGCTCCTCGCAGTCCGGCGGCCAGAGGTGGTCGTCGGGCGCGGGGCCCGGGTCCGGCTCCGGCTCCGGCTCCGGCTCCGGCTCCGGCTCCGGGGCGGCGAGGTGGGACTCCACCAGGGCCGCCGCCGCGCGGCGCAGGGCCAGGGAGGCCGGGTCCAGCGCGAGGGGCCAGGAGTGGTCCGGGGAGGACTCCGCGGCCAGGGAGGGGTTCTCCGCGTCCGGGGCCGGTTCCTCCGCCCAGGCCTCGATCTCGCCGTGGCCCGCCACGCAGTGGTCGTACAGGGCGGACAGGAAGGCCGAGGGGCCTCGGCGCTTCTTCTGCGCGGGGCCCCACCAGTGCGCCGAGGCCAGCAGGAGCGAGCGCGGCCGGGTGAACGTGACATAGCCCAGGCGGAGTTCCTCCACCGCCTTGTGCTCCTTCAGGGCGGCCTTGAAGGCCTTCAGCCCGGCCGAGTTCCACTCCGGATCATCCGGAAGGGTGGATGCGTCGCCGCGCAGCGCGTACGGCAGGACCTTCGCGTACGCGGTCCACGGCTCGGGCGCCTTCTCCTTCGGGAACGAGCCCGCGCACAGGTCCGGGACCACCACCACGTCCCATTCCAGGCCCTTGGACTTGTGGGCGGTGAGCACCTTCACCGTGTTCTCCCCGCCGGGGAGGGCGTGGTCCAGGCCCTTCTCGTACTGGACCGCCGTGCGCAGGAAGGCCAGGAACGCCTGCAGGGAAGCTTCGCCGTCCAGGGACGCGAAGCCGGCCGCCACGTCCAGGAAGCCGGACAGCGACTCGCGGCGCCGGGCCGCCAGCGCGTGCGGCGACGCCGACAGCTCCACCTCCAGGCCGGTCGTGGCCAGCACCCGGTGCAGTACGTCCATCAGCGGGTCGGCGAGCGAACGCCGCAGGTCGCGCAGCTCCTTCGCGAGGTGGGCGAACCGGACCCGGGCCTGCGCCGAGAACGGCAGGTCGTCGGCGGACGCCGCCTGCCCGGCGCCGTCCAGGAACGTCTCCAGCGCGTCCGCCAGCGAGACGATCTCCGCCGGGTCCACGCCCTCCACCGCCGCCGCGAGGCGCTCGTCCGGGTCCACGTCGCCCGGAGCGCGGCCGACCAGCTGCCGCGCCCGGCGGCCCAGCAGTGCCAGGTCGCGGGCGCCGATCCGCCAGCGCGGGCCGATCAGGAGCCGGACGAGGGAGGCGTTGGCGCCCGGGTCCTGCAGCACCTCGCACACCGCGACCAGGTCCGCGACCTCCGGGAGGTGCAGCAGTCCCGAGAGGCCGACGACCTCCACCGGCACGTCCCGGTCCACGAGTACGGCCTGGATCTGCGCGAAGTCCCGCGCGGAACGGCAGAGCACCGCGATCTCGCGCGGCTGCGTCCCCGTACGGACCAGGTGCGCGACCGAGTCCGCGAGCCACTCCAGCTCTTCGGCGTGCGTGTCCAGCAGGGCGCAGCGGACGGAGCCGGCCTGCTCCTCCCCCGGTGCGGCGCGCAGTGCCTCGACGCCCTCGTGCATGGACCGCAGCGGGGCGGCCAGCCCGTTGGCCAGGTCGAGGAGGCGGCCGCCGCTGCGCCGGTTCTCGCTCAGCGAGAACCGGGTGGCGGGGCTGCCGTCGGCGTGCGGGAAGTGCTCGGGGAAGTCGTCCAGGTTGGCCACGGACGCACCGCGCCAGCCGTAGATCGCCTGGCAGGGGTCGCCGACGGCGGTCACGGCGTGCCCGCTGCCCCCGCCGAAGAGGCCCGACAGCAGCAGCCGCTGGGCCACGGAGGTGTCCTGGTACTCGTCGAGCAGGACCACCCGGAACTCCTGGCGCAGCAGCGCCCCCACCTCGGGCCGGGTGGTGGCGAGCTGCGCGGAGAGGGCTATCTGGTCGCTGAAGTCGAGCAGGTCGCGGGAGCGTTTGGCGGCGCGGTAGCGCTCGGTCAGCTCCAGCAGTTCGAGGCGTCCGCGCACGGCCCCGGGGACCTTGCGCAGATCGTCGTTGGTGAGCCTGGCGCCGGCGAGCGTGTCGAGGAGGTCCGTGTCGTACGCGCGCAGCTGCGCCGGGGTGACCAGGTGCTCGGACAGCTCCGCGTCGAGCGCGAGCAGGTCGCCGACCAGGTCGGGGACGGATTTGGTGAGGGCCGGGTACGGGCCGGGAGCCTCGCGCAGTACGCGCGCGGCGAGCTGGAAGCGGGTGGCGTCGGCGAGCAGCCGGGCGCTGGGCTCCAGGCCGATCCGCAGGCCGTGGTCCTTCAGGAGCTGCCCGGCGAACGCGTGGTACGTGGAGATGCGCGGCTCGCCGCCGGCCGCGTCGGCCCCGGCCGGGGTGGGGGTCCCCCCGGCGAGGACAGGGGGCGGGTCCGGGTCGGTGATGCCGGCCCGCGCGAGGGCCTTGCGCACGCGTTCGGCGAGCTCGGCGGCGGCCTTGTTGGTGAAGGTCAGGCCGAGGACCTGCTCGGGCGCGACCGCTCCGGTGCCGACCAGCCAGACCACGCGGGCAGCCATGACCGTGGTCTTGCCGGAACCCGCGCCGGCCACGATGACCTGCGGGGCGGCCGGGGCGGCGGCGCAGGCCAGCTGTTCGGGCGTGAAAGGGATGCCGAGGAGCTCCTTGAGCTGCTCGGGGTCGGTGAGGACGGACGGACGCGCGGACACGTAAAGAGGCTAGCCCGACCCGCCGACACTCCCTGCCGCCGTCTCACCCGGCGGTCACTGCGCTCCCTCCGCTCACTCCGCTCACTCCGCTCACTCCGCTCACTCCACCGTCTGGCGGCCCTCCGGGCGCGCGCTGCACGAGCTGCGGAAGGAGCAGTGGTCGCAGTGCTTGCCGGTGGCGGGCGCGAAGCGCTCGTCCAGGACCCGGCCGGCGGCGGTGGCGAGCAGGTCGCCGACCCATTCGCCGTCCGGCGGCTGCTGCGCCTGGACCCTGGGCACCGCGTCGCCGCCGTCGCGCTGGGGGGCGCCCTGGCGCAGCTGCACCAGCTCGGCGCCGCCCGCCTCGGGCCGCAGCCCGTCGAAGACCTCGTCGACGGCGCCTTCGCGTACGGCGAGCTGGTACACGGCGAGCTGGGGGTGCCGCGCGACCTCGTCCTTCGTGGGCACGGCCTTGCCGGTCTTGAAGTCGACGACGTACGCACGCCCCTGGGGGTCCGATTCGACCCTGTCCATGGAGCCCCGGATCCGGACGGCGTACTCGCCCGCTTCGAGCGTGACGTCGAACGCGTGCTCCGTGGCCACGGCCGCCCTGCCCCCGCGGTCGGTGGTGTGCCAGCGCAGGAAGCGCTCCAGGGCGGCGCGGGCGTTGTCCTTCTCCTGGCGGGATTTCCAGGGGGCGTCGAAGGCGAGGGCGTCCCAGACGGAGTCGAGGCGTTCCATCAGGACGGCGAGGTCGGCGGGGGTACGGCCGGAGGCGACCTCGTCGGCGAGGACGTGGACGACGTTGCCGAAGCCCTGGGCGGCGGTGGAGGGGGCGTCGGCCTTGACCTCGCGGCCCAGGAACCACTGGAGGGAGCAGGTGTTGGCGAGCTGGTCCAGGGCGCTGCCGGAGAGGGTGACGGGCCGGTCCCGGTCCCGGAGCGGAATGCTGCTGCGGGTGGGCTCGTACAGCCCCCACCAGCGCTGCGGGTGCGCGGCGGGGACCAGCGGGCGGTCCTCCTCGTCGGTGAGCGCGGCGAGGCGGGCGAGGCGGCGGGCGGCGGCCTCGCGGAGCGCGGGCGAGGCGCCGGGGTCGACGGTGGTGGCGCGCAGCTCGGCGACGAGCGCCGGTACGGCGAGGGGGCGGCGGGGCCGGCCGGCGACGTCGCTCGGGGTCACTCCGAGCTCGGTGAGGAAGCGGGAGGGCTGGTCGCCGTCCTCGGCGGGGGCCTTGACGGCGGTGACGACGAGGCGGTCGCGGGCACGGGTGCCGGCCACGTAGAACAGGCGGCGCTCCTCGGCGAGGAGCGCGCCCGGGGTGAGGGGTTCGGCGAGGCCGTCGCGGCCGATTCGGTCGGCTTCGAGGAGGGAACCGCGGCGGCGCAGGTCGGGCCAGAGCCCTTCCTGTACGCCGGCCACGACGACGAGGGACCACTCCAGCCCCTTGGACCGGTGGGCGGTCATGAGGCGGACGGCCTCGGTGCGGGCGGTCCGGCCGGTGAGGGTGTCGGCGGCGATGTCCTCGGCTTCGAGCTGTTCGAGGAAGTTGAGCGCGCCGCGGCCGCCGGTGCGTTCCTCGGCGCGGGCGGCGGTGTCGAAGAGCGCGCAGACGGCGTCGAGGTCGCGGTCGGCGTTGCGGCCGGCCGCGCCGCCGCGGCGGGCGCCCCGCTCCAGGCGCTGGGGCCAGGGGGTCCCCTCCCAGAGGGTCCACAGGGCCTCCTCGGCGGTGCCGCCGCCCTGGAGGAGTTCCCGGGCCTTGCGCAGGAGCAGTCCGAGGCGCTGCGCTCCGCGGGCGTACGCGGGGTCGTGCGCGACGAGCCGTTCCGGCTCGGCGAGGGCGCGGGCGAGCAACACGTCGGACGGGGCCGGCACCTTGGTGCCGGCGGCCCGCTCCTCGTCGCGCAGGGCCCGGCCGAGCCGCCGGAGGTCGGTGGCGTCCATCCCGCCGAGCGGCGAGCCGAGCAGCGTCAGGGCGGCCTCGACCCCGATCCACCCCTCGCCCGCGCGATCGCCTGCGGCGGGGCCGGACGCGGGATCCGGGTCGGCAGCTTCGGCGGCGTCGGCGGGGAGCCCGGACCCGGGGGCCGGGGCGGCAGCTTCGGCGGCGTCGGCGGGGAGCTCGGACCCGGGGGCCGGGTCGGCAGCTTCGGCGGCGTCGGAGCCGGGCTCGGATGCGGGGGCCGGGTCGGCGTCGCCTGCGGCGGGCCGGTGCTCGGGGTCCGCATCGGCTGCGCCCGCCGGGCCGGAGGCGTCCACCGGATCCGGGACGCCCGCCGGATCCTCGGCATCCGCCAGGCCGGGAACGCCCACCGGATCGGAGGCGTCCGCCGGGCCCGGGGCCGTCGGGGCAGCGGGCGGGATCGGGGTGGCGACCGTGCGGAGGGCCGTGAGGAGGGGGGCTACGGCCGGTTCGTGGCGCAGGGGGGTGTCCGTACCGTCCGTCTCCGCCGGGACTCCCGCCGAGATCAGCGCGCGGCGCATCGCGGGGAGGGTCCGGCCGCCGGAGCGGACCAGGACGGCCATGTCCTGCCACGGCACGCCGTCCTCCAGGTGCGCCCGGCGCAGGATGTCGGCGATGTTGTCGAGCTCGGCACCGGCCGTCGGGTACGTGTACACCTCGGCCCGGCCGCCCTCCCGGGCCGGCTCCAGGCCGCGGTGCGCGCGGACCGCCGCCGCGGGGAGGCGCGGGACCGGCATGCGGGAGGTCAGGAGGCGGGTCGCCGCGAGGAGGTTCGCCCCCGAACGGCGGGCCACCGTCAGGGCGTGGACCGCCGCGCCCGGGAACGAGGTCTCGAAGTCCAGGATGTTGTTGATGTCGGCGCCCCGGAAGGCGTAGATCGACTGGTCCGGGTCGCCGAACGCGACCAGCGTGCCCGCCGGGCCGGCCAGGGCCCGCAGCAGGCGCAGCTGGGAGGCGTCCGTGTCCTGGTACTCGTCCACGTAGATCACGTCGTAGGCCGCGGACAGCGACGGGGTGCGCTCCGCCAGCAGGACCGCCCGGTGCAGGAGCTCCGCGTAGTCCAGCGTGCCCTGCATGTCGAGGACGTCCAGGTACTCGGAGAGGAACGCGGCGGCCGCCTTCCAGTCCGGGCGGCCCAGCCGGGTCGCGAACGCGTCCAGCGCCGCCGGGCCGAGGCCCAGCTCGCGGGCGCGGGCGAGCACCGCGCGGACCTCGTCCGCGAAGCCGCGGGTGGTCAGCGCGGCCCGCAGGTCGTCCGGCCAGCGGATGGAGCGGATCTGCCGCTGTCCGTCCAGCAGGGTGCGGACCGTCACGTCCTGCTCCGGGCCGGACAGCAGCCGCAGCGGATCCGCGAACAGGTCGGTGTCCTGGTGGGCGCGGACGAGTCCGTAGCAGAAGGAGTGGAAGGTGGTGGCCTGCGGGGCCCGTGCCCCGCCGAGCCGCAGGGCGGCCCGGTCGCGCAGCTCCACCGCCGCCTTGCGGCTGAAGGTGAGGATCAGGATCCGGGCGGGGTCGATCCCGGCTTCGACGCGGGCCGCGGCCGCCTCGACCAGTGTGGTCGTCTTGCCGGTACCCGGTCCGGCCAGGACCAGAAGCGGCCCGACAGTGTGATCAACCACCGCCTGCTGCGCTGCGTCCAGGACAGGGGGATCCACCCTCTGCGGCCCGGTGCGCACGAGGCGGTACGCATCGGGGATCCGCGTACGCAGCCGCTCGGAGCGGTCGGATGGAGAGGTGATCACGTGGGGTGCCGGTCCTGGTGGGTCTGCGGTTGCCGCGGCCTCTGCCGCGCTTGCCGAAGAGGCAACGCTACGGCAAGCGGTGCGCCCCGCGCAGTTCCCCGAGGTCCGGCCCGGGAGACCGGCGAGACCCTCGCCGGTCCCCCGTACGGGCCTTCGCGCCTGCGCTCGACCGCCCGCCCGGGCCCCGCATGGCCGAAGCTGTCAGATGTGACCCCCGTCCCGTGCGGCGCGCTCCTCCCGCCCGTCCCAGCGCGCACGCGGCATGTTCAGCCGGGCCTCTCCGTCGGCGGTCAGACGCAGCGGGGTGGCCTCCGTGCGGTAGTGCTCCAGGGCCCGGTGCTCGCTGCCGGGCAGCGGCCGTCCATCGGCCCTGACCACTCGCCACCAGGGCACCGCTCCCCCGTACAGGGCCATCACGCGCCCGACTTGGCGCGGCCCGCCCTCGCCGAGCCATTCGGCCACGTCCCCGTACGTCATCACCCGGCCGGGCGGAATCCGCTCGGCCACCTCCAGCACCCGCTCCGCGTACTCGGGCAGCTCTTCGCTCATTCCGCCCATGGTGCCGTACATCACGGACCGGTTCCCGGAAGGTTTCCTTCCGTACCGGCTCGCACCCTGATGCCCCGCCCGGCCGTCGGTCCGTGCCACCATCTTCCGGGCGGTGACTGGTGATACGTGATCAAGAAGAGATGGAAGTGACGACGAAGGAGCAGGGTGTGAGCCCTCCGGACGGCGCGGCTGAGGACGACGGCACGCGCCCTGACCCGCGCCCCGGGAAGCTCCCCGACGAGCCTCCCGGCCGGGCCGCACCCGAGCCCGGCTCCGGAGCCGAGCCGGGAACCGGAGCCGCACCCGAGCCCGGAGCCGCGCCCGAACCGCGGGCGGGAGCGGGAGCCGTACCGGAGCCCGCATCCGAACCGGCGCCCGAGCCCGAATCCGGGGCCGGACCCGGGGCCAGCGACGCCGAACCCGGCGCCAAGGCCGGAGCCCGGGCCAGGGCCGGGGCCGGGGGGCCGCACAGCCGCGGGCCTGCGCCGTCCGCCGACCAGGTCGAGGTCGACGAGCCGCTGCTCGCCGCCCGCGTCCACCGGCCGTCCGACCTCGTACGCCTCCTCGTCGGCGTCCTCGGCATCGCCGTCGTCCTCGGCATCGCCGCCTTCGCGCACCGCACCACCGCCGGCCTTGAGGCCGACATCAGCCAGGGCACCGGCGCCGCACCCGATCTGCTGATCAAGGTCGCCGGGCTGGTCTCCAGCATCGCCGTGCTGCTCGTACCCGTGGCCTTCGCCATCGAGCGGCTGATCAAGCGGGACGGGCTGCGCATCGCCGACGGCGTGCTCGCCGCCGTCCTCGCGCACGGCGTGACCCTGGCCACCGACCTGTGGGTCTCCCAGGCCGCCTCCGACACCATCCAGGACGCCCTCACCCGCCCCACCAGCGTCGGCGGCCCCATCACCGACCCCGTGCACGGCTACCTCGCGCCCGTCATCGCGTACATGACCGCCGTCGGCATGACCCGCAGACCGCGCTGGCGGGTCGCGCTGTGGGTGGTCCTGCTGCTCGACGCCTTCGCGATGCTGGTGAGCGGGTACACCACCCCGTTCTCGATCATCCTGACCGTGCTGATCGGCTGGAGCGTCGCGTACGGAACCCTGTACGCCGTCGGCTCGCCGAACGTCCGCCCCACCGGGCAGACCCTCCTCGCCGGTCTGCGCCGGGTCGGCTTCAAGCCGGTCAGCGCCATGCGCGCGGAACTCCCGGACGGCGCCGACGCCTCGGAGGTGAGCGACCGGGGCCGCCGCTACCACGTCACCCTGGAGGACGGCCCGCCGCTCGACGTCACCGTCGTCGACCGCGAGCAGCAGGCCCACGGGTTCTTCTACCGGGTCTGGCGCCGGCTCACCCTGCGCGGCATCACGACGCGGCGCAGCCTCCAGTCGCTGCGCCAGGCGCTGGAGCAGGAGGCGCTCCTCGCGTACGCCGCCATCGCGGCCGGGGCGAACGCGCCGAAGCTGATCGCCACATCCGAGCTGGGCCCGGACGCCGTGATGCTCGTGTACGAGCACCTGGAGGGCCGGACCCTCGACGCGCTCGCCGACGAGGAGATCACCGATGACCTGACCCGCAGCACGTGGCAGCAGGTACTGGCCCTCCAGTCGCGGCGGATCGCGCACCGCCGGCTCACGGGCGACGCGCTGGTGGTGGATCGTTCCGGCAATGTCGTCCTCACCGACCTGCGCGGCGGCGAGATCGCGGCCGGCGACCTGGTGCTCCGGATGGACATCGCGCAACTGCTGACCACGCTCGGCCTGCGGGTCGGCGCGGAGCGCGCGGTGGCCTCGGCGGTGTCGGTACTCGGCCCGGACGCGGTGGCGGACTGCCTGCCGCTGCTCCAGCCGATCGCGCTGAGCCGCTCCACGCGGGCGACGCTGCGCAGGCTGGCCCGAGAGCGGGCGGACCGGCAGCGGGAGGCCGTGCTGGAGTCCTCGCGGGCGGCGAAGGCGGCGCGCGAGGCGGCGGCGGAGGCCGCGGCTGCGGAAGCGCATCCGGGCGAGCCGGGCAAGGCCGGCAAGCCCGGCAAGCCCGGAGCCAAGCCGGCGGCGACCACGGCCGCGGACAGGAAGGCCGAGAAGAAGGCGCTGGACGACGCCCTCGACGGGGCCCGCGAGGAGGATCTGCTGAGCCAGATCCGCCAGCAGGTGCTGCTGATCCGCCCGCAGGCGCCGGTGGAGCCGGCCCGGCTGGAGCGGATCCGGCCGCGCACGCTCGTGTCGTTCATCGCCGGCGCGTTCGGTGCGTACTTCCTGCTCACGCAGCTGGCGCACGTGGACTTCGCGACGATCGTCGGCCAGGCGGAGTGGGGCTGGGTGGGGGCCGCGCTGGCCTTCTCGGCCCTCACCTACTTCGCGGCGGCGATGAGCCTGCTGGGCTTCGTACCGGAGCGGGTGTCGTTCCTGCGGACCGTGGTCGCGCAGGTGGCGGGATCCTTCGTGAAGCTGGTGGCCCCGGCGGCGGTCGGCGGTGTCGCGCTGAACACGCGGTTCCTCCAGCGCGCCGGGATCCGGCCGGGTCTGGCGGTGGCGAGCGTGGGTGCCTCGCAGCTGTTCGGTCTGGCGAGCCACATCCTGCTGCTGCTGGCCTTCGGCTACCTGACGGGCACCGAGAAGACCCCGGAGATGACCCCGTCCCGGACGGTCATCGCGGGTCTGCTGACGGTGGCGGTGCTGGTGCTGGTGGTGACGGCGGTGCCGTTCCTGCGGAAGTTCGTGGCGACGCGGGTGCGGGCGCTGTTCGCGGGTGTGGTGCCGCGCATGCTGGACGTCCTCCAGCGGCCGCAGAAGCTGATGACGGGCATCGGCGGCATGCTGCTGCTGACCGGCTGCTTCGTGATGTGCCTGGACGCCTCGATCCGGGCGTTCGGCGGCGGCCAGGCCCTCAGCTACGCGAGCATCGCCGTGGTGTTCCTGGCGGGCAATGCCCTGGGCTCGGCGGCCCCGACCCCGGGCGGCATCGGCGCCGTGGAGACGACGCTGACGCTGGGCCTGATCGCGGCCGGGCTGGACAAGGAGGTCGCCATCTCGGCGGTGCTGCTGTTCCGCCTGATGACGTTCTGGCTGCCGGTCCTCCCGGGCTGGATCTCGTTCAACTACCTGACCCGCAAGGAAGCCATCTAGCTCACACCCGCCCCAGGGCAGCGACCGTCCCGTACGCACGTCTCAATATGTGCGCAGGGCAAGCTGCAAAGTTGGCCCGCACCCGAACACCCCGCAGGATTGCGTTCGATTGCAAATCATTCGGGGGGTGTCGGAGTGGGGTTCGACGAGGAGTGGGGCCGACTGCGGGCCGAGGCAGCCGCGGGGCGCGGGGACGAACCGGTGCTCGATCCGGCCGAGTCGGCACGGCGAGCCGCACAGGAACGGCTGGCGGACTTCCGCAGCCGGACGGTGCTCGTGCCGCACGACGAGACGGGCGGCCTGTGGACGTCCCGGCTCGGAGGACTGGACTGGATCTGCGCGTTCTCCGATGAGGAGGCGCTGTCCCGCTTCGCGACGGCCCGCGGCGAGGCAGAACGGGAGTGGCCGTACCGGCGGGTCGCCGGGGCACGGCTGCTGGACGAGGTACTTCGCCCGCGGCCTCAACCCGGCGGACCCGTACAACGTCACGCACCCCGCCGAGTACGCGCAGCACCTCAACATGACCCTCGCAGGCCTCGTCTCCACGGCCTCGCACCCGGACCGCATCCCGAGCTCGCTGATCGACAGCTTCAACGGGGACTGGAGCGAGGCCGGGGGCCGTCTCCTCCCGGAGTTCATCGGCACGAAGGGCACCGGCGCGGCCGCCCGCACGGGTGCCCGCGTCGCGGAGACGGGCGCGGAGAACGCAGCCCGGAAGGAGGCGACGCGCGCAGCTCAGAAGGCCGAACAGGAAGCCGCGGCGCGCGCCAAGAAGGAGGACCTGACCTGCCGCAAGGACCCGGTCGACATGGCGACGGGCCGGATGATCCTGCCCCAGACCGATCTCGTGCTTCCGGGCTCACTGCCGCTGGTTTTCAGCCGTACCTTCGAATCCTCGTACCGCTCGGGCCGGTGGTTCGGCCCGAGCTGGGCCAGTACGGTCGACCAGCGCCTGGAGATCGACGAGGAAGGCGTCATCCTCGTCCGCGAGGACGGCAGCCTGCTCGCCTACCCGGTCCCCGAGCCCGGGGTCGCCGTCCTCCCGTCGCACGGCCAGCGCTGGCCGCTCACGCTCGACGCCGACGGCGCGTACACGGTGGCCGACCCCGAGTCCGGACACGTCCGCCACTTCGCGGCGGACGGCGCCCTCACACAGGTGGACGACCGGCGCGGTGCCTGGATCGCCTTCTCGTACGACGAGTCCGGCGCCCCGCTCGCCATCTCCCACAGTGGCGGCTACGAGCTGCGCCTGACGTCTTCGGACGGCCGGATAACCGGCCTCGCCTTGGCGGACGGCACCCAGGTCCTGCGCTACGGCTACACGGACGGCCACCTCACCGGCGTCACGAACTGCTCGGGCCGCCCCCTGCGCTTCGGCTACGACGGACTGGGCCGGATCACTTCCTGGACCGACACCAACGACCGCCACTTCGACTACGTCTACGACGACCGGCACCGCTGCATCGCCCAGTCCGGCACCAACGGCCACCTCGACGTCCGGTTCACCTACGAACCGGGCCGCACCATCCTCGTCGACTCCCTGGGCCATCGCACGCAGTTCCTGGTCAACGACCGCGCCCAGATCACCGCGGAGATCGACCCCACGGGGGCGACGACGCGCTTCACCCACGACGCGTACAACCGCCTGCTCTCCCGCACGGACCCGCTCGGCCACACGACCCGCCTCACGTACGACGAGGCCGGCCGCCTCACCTCCGTGACCCGCCCGGACGGGCGCGTATCGCGCGCCGAGTACAACGCCTTGGGCCTGCCCGTCCGGGTCGTCCATCCCGACGGCCGGGTGACCCGTCAGGCGTACAACGACCACGGCAACCGCACCTCCGTCACCGATCCGTCCGGCGTCACAACCCGGTTCTCGTACGACACACGCGGCCACCTGTCCGCCGTGACGGACGCCCTGGGGCACACGACGAGGGTCCGCTGCGATGCGGCGGGCCAGATCGTCTCGGCGACGGACCCGCTGGGCGCGACGACGACGTACACCCGCGACGCCTTCGGCCGCCCGCTCACGGTCACCGACCCGCTCGGCCGTACCACCCGCCTCACGTGGAGCACCGAAGGACGCCTGCTGCAGCGTGCGAACCCGGACGGCAGCGAGGAGTCCTGGACGTACGACGGCGAGGGCAACTGCCTGACCCACACGGACGCGGTGGGCGGGGTGACGGTCTCCGAGTACGGCGACTTCGATCTCCTCGTGGCCCGTACCGGCCCGGACGGCGCCCGCTACGCGTTCAGCCACGACATGGAGCTCCGGCTCACCGGGGTCACCAACCCCCAGGGCCTGACCTGGAGCTACTCCTACGACGCGGCAGGCCGCCTGGCTTCGGAGACGGACTTCGACACCCGCACCCTCTCGTACGGCTACGACGCAGCGGGCCTCCTGGCGTCACTCACCAACGCCCTGGGCGAGACCACGACGTACGAGCACAACGCGCTGGGCCAGGTCGTACGCAAGGACGCGGCCGGCATCGTCACCACGTACGAGTACGACGTGTACGACGCCCTCGCGAGGGCGGCCTCACCGGACGCAACGCTCACCTGGCTCCGCGACGAGGCAGGCCTGCTCCTCTCGGAGACGGCCGACGGCCGCACCCTCAGGTACGAGTACGACGTCCTGGGCCGCCGCACCGGCCGCACCACACCCACGGGGTCGCAGTCGTCGTGGACGTACGACGCGGCAGGCCGGCGCACCGCCCTCACGACCGAGGGCCGCACGCTCACGTTCGAACGGGACGCGGCGGGCCAGGAGCTGAGCCGCACGCTGAACCCGTCGCTGTCCCTCACCCACGAGTACGACGACATGGGCCGCCGCAGCGTCCAGTCGGTGGTCGGCCAGGACGGCCGCACGCTCCAGCGCCGCGGCTACAGCTACCGGGCCGACGGCTGTCTGACCGGCATCGACGACTCCCTCACGGGCCCCCGCACCTTCACCCTGGACGCGGCGGCCCGCGTCACGGCGGTGGAGGCCGCGTCCTGGTCGGAGCGCTACGCGTACGACGAGGCCGGCAACCAGACCAGCGCCTCGTGGCCGACCCGCCACCCGGGCTCGGAGGCCCAGGGCGAGCGCGAGTACACCGGCACCCGCATCACCCGCGCGGGCTCGATCCGCTACGAACATGACGCCCTGGGCCGCGTCACCCTCCGCCAGAAAGCCCGTCTGTCCCGCAAACCGGACACCTGGCGCTACGAATGGAATGCGGAAGACCAGCTGACGGCGGTCACCACCCCGGACGGCACGCGCTGGCGCTACCGCTACGACCCCCTGGGCCGCCGCACGGCGAAGCAGCGCCTGTCGTCGGCCGGCACGGTCCTCGAGGAAACCCTCTTCACCTGGGACGGCACCACCCTCTGCGAGGAGACCAGCGGCCGGGTCACGTTGACCTGGACCCATCAGGGCCTGCACCCGGTCACCCAGACGGAACGCATCGCCCAGGACGAGGTCGACGGCCGCTTCTTCTCGATCGTCACGGACCTGATCGGCACGCCGACCCACCTCTTGGCCGAGGACGGCACGACGGCGTGGCGCACCCAAACCACCCTGTGGGCACCACAACCTGGAACCGCGACGCAACGGCGTACACCCCGCTCCGCTTCCCGGGCCAGTACTACGACCCGGAGTCGGGCCTCCACCACAACTACTTCCGCACGTATGACCCCGAGACGGCCCGCTACCTCTCCCCGGACCCCCTGGGCCTCACCCCGGCCCCCAACCCGTCCACGTACGTCACCAACCCCCACACCTGGTCGGACCCCTTCGGATTGGCCCCAGAGGGCTGCCCGGAGGAAATCGATGACGTAACCCCGATCTACAAAGCACCCCAGAAAGGCCAGGGGAAAATCTATGATGCAGCGGGCTTCCTGGAAGAACATTTCCCTGGCGGACCACACGACCGTTACATGAACGGCCTCGCCTATTTCGCCAAGGAGGAAGAACTGGCAAAAATATACGCCAAGCACTACGGCGATGGGATAATTGAGATAAGAATCCCGACGCAGGAATATCTGGAAAAATTCGCACAATACGAACGCGCTTACGAAGGTGGCCCGCTTACGGAACTCGAAATCCCCAACACCGTCGTGGAGGAACTCAACAGATACAGGAAGGACTGGCGCAAATGAAGGACGATCAAAGCTGGGATGAAACAAAACTGGCGCACCCTGTCGGAACTCGCCTCCAAGGGGAGATTCAGGCGAAATTTCCATTCGGGGTATTCGTTTCCATCGCACAAGAGCCGGGCGTCAAAGTTTTCATGGATATAGCTTCGTACGCGCCGAACGAAGCCAGCGGCGAGGAAACATCACTTCCAGAGGTTGGCGAAAAAATCGAGGGTACAGTCGTGGATCACGTCGATCGAGATCAGCAGATCCGCATCAGAGTCGGTCAGCCTTTTTGGGACGCCGAGACCCCCTCCCGACCGAACGGCCCGACCGACTCCTCCGAAAATTAATAAGCCTCCTCCAGCAAGTCACCGGCGAGCCGGGCGTTTACTGCCGCATACTCTGTCGCCCACTCGACGCACTGCCCGCCCTCATGGCCGCTATATGAGGAGAACCCACTGGATGGCTATGTTCCCGGACCGGCCGCACCATCGCAATCACTTGTTTCTTCCGGGGCGACGGGGTCGGACGACCCGAACGGGTCAGCGCGGGGGCGGGGGGTCTGATGGGCACGCAGGATGGGGGTATGGCCAGAAACGTGGTGCGGGGTGCCGTTGCCGTTGTCGTTGCCGTCGGGCTCGCCGGGGCCGGCGGGTGTTCCGGCAGTGGTGAGAAGACGCCGAAGGCCGGGGGGACCAAGGGGGCCGCGCCGCTGAAGTGGGGGGCCTGCGAGGCTCCCGATGCCGCCGAGGGCGGGGGCCAGGCGCCGCCCGTGGACTGGGAGTGCGCCACGCTCCACGTGCCCCTCGACTACGCCAAACCCGAGGGAGAAACCATTCCGCTGGCGCTGATCCGGGCCCGGGCGCGAGACAAGGACAAGCGGCTCGGGTCGCTCGTGTTCAACTTCGGCGGGCCCGGCGGGTCCGGGATCAGTACGCTGCCCGGCGCCGCCAAGCAGTACGAGGCCCTCCGGTCGCGCTACGACCTGGTGAGCTTCGACCCGCGCGGGGTCGGCGCCAGCGCCCCCGTGAAGTGCGAGGACGACAAGCAGCTCGACGCCTACTACGCCCAGGACGCCACGCCCGAGACCCCGCAGGAGGAGAAGGCCTACGTCGACAACGTCGAGGAGTACCGGAAGGCCTGCACCGCGAATTCGGGGAAGGTGCTGCCGTACGTCGGCACCGAGAACGCCGCCCGCGACCTCGACCGGATCCGGCAGGCCCTCGGCGACGAGAGGCTGAACTACTTCGGGATCTCCTACGGCACCGAGCTGGGCGGGGTCTACGCCCACCTCTTCCCGAAGAACGTCGGCCGGGCCGTGTTCGACGCAGTCGTCGACCCGACCAAGAATTCGGAGCAGGGTTCCCTAGGCCAGGCGGAGGGGTTCCAGCTGGCCCTCGGCAACTTCGCCCAGGACTGCGTGGACCGCGGCGACGAGTGCCGGCTCCAGGGCAGCACCGCGAAGGAGATCGAGGACAACATCATCAAGCTCCAGAAGGAGCTGAACGCCAAGCCCATCCCCGGCATCGGCGACCGCATGCTCACCGAGACCGCCGCGACCAACGGGATCGCCCAGGCCCTCTACTCGAAGGAGCTCTGGCCGCTGCTGGAGCAGGGGCTCGACGAGGCCGCCGGCGGGCAGGGACAGCTGCTGATGGCGTTGTCCGACGCGCTCAACGGCCGGGACCAGCAGGGGCGTTACAGCAACATCCTCGCAGCCAACACGGCGATCAACTGCGCCGACTTCAAGGACCGGTTCACGCTGGAGCAGACGAGGGCCAAGCTGCCCGCCTTCCGGGCCGCGTCCCCCGTCTTCGGGGACTTCCTCGGGTGGGCACTGATGAGCTGCACCGACTGGCCGGTCGCGGGCGCCTGGGGGACCCCGGACGTGTCCGCTCCCGGGTCCTCCCCGATCCTGGTGATCGGCAACACCGGCGACCCGGCCACCCCGTACGAGGGCGCCCGCCACATGGTCGATCGGCTCGGCCCCGGCGTCGGCGTGGAGCTCACGTACAAGGGCGAGGGGCACGGCGCGTACAACAGCGGGGACAAGTGCGTGCAGCAGGCGGTGAACTCCTACCTGCTGGACGGGAAGGTGCCGGCCTCCGGCGCCGTCTGCACCCCGGCCGCGGAGCCCACGGGCGCAGCGACACCGGTGACCCCGCAGGGCGTGTGAGCACACGCCGGAGGGGCCGTCCGCACGGATGCGGAACGGCCCCTCCGGAGCGTGTCCAGGCGTGTCTACGTGTCGGTGGACCGGGTGTCTAGTAGACCGGCTTCTCGGGCTCGATCTGGTGGACCCAGCCGATCACGCCGCCGCCGACGTGGACCGCGTCCGCGAAGCCCGCGGACTTCAGGACCGCGAGGACTTCCGCACTACGGACACCCGTCTTGCAGTGCAAGACGATGCGCTTGTCCTGCGGGAGGTCCTGGAGGGCGCTGCCCATCAGGAACTCGCCCTTGGGGATCAGCCTCGCGCCCGGGATCGAGACGATCTCGTACTCGTTGACCTCACGGACGTCGATGATCTCGATGGGCTCGTCGTTGTCGATCCACTCCTTGAGCTGCTTGGGAGTGATCGTGGAGCCGAGCGCCGCCTCCTGGGCCTCTTCCGACACGACGCCGCAGAAGGCCTCGTAGTCGATGAGCTCGGTGACGGTCGCGTTCGGACCGCAGACGGCGCAGTCGGGGTCCTTGCGGACCTTGACCTGGCGGTACTGCATCTCCAGGGCGTCGTAGATCATCAGGCGGCCGACCAGCGGCTCGCCGACGCCGGTGAGGACCTTGATGGCCTCGGTGACCTGGATCGACCCGATGGACGCGCAGAGCACGCCCAGCACGCCGCCCTCGGCGCAGCTCGGGACCATGCCCGGCGGCGGGGGCTCCGGGTAGAGGCAGCGGTAGCAGGGGCCGTGCTCGGACCAGAAGACGGAGGCCTGGCCGTCGAAGCGGTAGATCGAGCCCCAGACGTACGGCTTGTTCAGCAGCACGCAGGCGTCGTTGACGAGGTAGCGCGTGGCGAAGTTGTCCGTGCCGTCGACGATGAGGTCGTACTGGCTGAAGATCTCCATCACGTTCTCGGCTTCGAGCCGCTCTTCGTGAAGGACCACGTTCACGTACGGGTTGATGCCCAGCACGCTGTCGCGGGCGGACTCGGCCTTGGAGCGGCCGATGTCCGACTGGCTGTGGATGATCTGGCGCTGGAGGTTCGACTCGTCGACCTCGTCGAACTCCACGATGCCCAGCGTGCCGACGCCGGCCGCGGCCAGGTACATGAGGGCGGGCGAGCCGAGGCCGCCGGCACCCACCGCGAGCACCTTGGCGTTCTTCAGGCGCTTCTGCCCGTCCATCCCCACATCCGGGATGATCAGGTGGCGGGAGTACCGACGGACCTCGTCAACGGTGAGCTCGGCAGCCGGCTCAACCAGGGGTGGCAGCGACACGGGGACTCCAGGGTCATCCCCGCGGGTGCGGGGAGCATCAAAGGGTTGTTCTGTTCAGTAACACTGCCACGCCCCACTTCATTCCGAGACACGCGTCCCGATCCGCGAGACGATTTCGTCCCAGTACGCGGGCATTGAAGCCCATGGGTCGCGCCCTTGCGCGCCTCCCCGGTCGGTGAACCAGATCGTGCCGGCGCCCTGCCAGCGGGCGATCCGGACGGCCTCTTCCAGATGCGTCCGCGGTACTCCGTGGACGAGATGGCAGAAGCGCTCGGGCGGATGGTCGGCGGTCCACTCCGCCACCTGCGACCAGCGGTAGTCGGCCCAGGCCCCGGAAAAGGTGACCAGCTGGTCGGCGGCCTCCACGTAGCCCTCGTACGGGTGCGTGCCGTGTCCCAGCACGATGCGCAGGCCGTCGCCGAGGCCCCGCAGGGTGTCGGCGACCCGGCGCACCGCGGCCAGTTCGGACCGGTCCGCCGGGGCTTCGGCGAGGTAGAAGCCGCCCACGCGGTACCAGTCGAGGAAGCGGTGGGCGTCGGAGACCAGCTCGCCGAACGACCGTGATCCGTCTCGCATCGCGAGATGGCCGAGCACGGTCTCGCCGGCCTCCCGGAGCTTGGCCGCGGCCTCCGTGCAGTGCGGGTCGGGCCGGGCGCCCGGCCCGTCCGTGACATTGAGCACGGTCCAGTGGAGCGGGGTCCCGGGCCGGGTCAGCTCGGCCCATTCGACCGGGGCGAGCAGCGGGTGGGCGTAGCCGGGGACACCGAGTCCGAGGCGGCCCGACCCGGTCGCGGCGGCCGCCGTGGGCGCCGTCGTCAGATGCGGCACGCGGCCTCCATCCAGATGTCCGCGAGGGACTCCTCCAGGTTGATCCGGGGCCGCCAGCCGAGCCGGTCCCGGGCCGTGCGGACATCGGCCTGCTGCCAGGCGCCGCAGCCGTCGGGGTACGGGTACGCCGGCGCCGCGGCGGTGGCGGCGAGCTGCTCGGCCGTCGCCTCGGATCGCGGGGAGCCGATGGCGGCGAGCGCCTGCGCCCGGCCCTGGTGACCGTGGCCGGGTCCGTGGCCGTGCCCCGGTCCGTGCTGCCCCTGCTGCGGTACGTCCAGCTCGTGCAGGGCGCCTCCGTACCCGGCGACCCGGGCCAGGACCGCCGCCGCGTCGCGCAGCCGGACCGCGCGGCCGGTGCCGATGTTCACGACGCCCTGGGCGGCGGAGAGCGAGGCGGCGTGCACGGCCCGCGCCACGTCCCGTACGTCCACGAAGTCGCGCTGGACGCCGAGCCCGCTGAGCTTGAGCTCGCCGTCCCCGGACTGCATCGCGCGGCGCATGGCCTCGGCGAGCCGGCCGAGCGGGGAGCCGGCGGGGGTGCCGGGCCCGACGGGCGAGAAGATCCGCAGGACGACGGCGTCGAGCCCCGACCCGAGCACCAGCTCGGTGGCGGCGAGCTTGCTGACGCCGTACGGCCCTCCCGGTCTCGGCACGGCGTCCTCGGCCGTGGACGATCCGGGCTGGCTGGGCCCGTACTCGGCGGCGCAGCCGAGCTGGACGAGGCGGGCCCCGCAGCCGCTGCGGCGCAGTGATTCGCAGATGGTGGCCACGGCGACGGTGTTGTGCCGGGTCAGTTCGCGGGCCCCGCCGCGGGTGGCGCCGGCGCAGTTGATGACGACGCCCGGGTGGACGGCGTCGAGGAACCGGGTGAGGGCGCCGGGGCTGCCGGTGGCGAGGTCGAAGCGGACGTCAGCGTCGTCGCCCCGGCCGAGCGCGGTGAGCTGGACGGCGGGATCGGCGAGCAGCCGGTCCGCGACGTAGCGGCCGAGGTATCCGTTGGCTCCGATCAGCAGCACCCTCATCGCGCGGCCCCTTGGTTGGTTGGCTGGCCGGTCATCCTGTTTCTCCTTGGTCGATGGGCAGGGGGTCGGGGATATGGGGGGTCGGGTTCGGGTGTGCGGCGCTCCGGGGACGGCTCCGGAGAGCGGCGGCGGGAAACGACGGGGCCGGGGGCCGGCTCAGGGGCGTGCGTGCGCGGACGCGCGGGACAGCACGAGGACGGCGTGTACGAGGAGCACCGCGGCGGCGGCGGGCACCGCCTGCGGGGCCGGGACCAGCGCGAGGGCGAGGGCCACGGCTACGGACCCGCGCGGAGCGCCGTGCGTGAGCAGCAGGCGGGCCAGGAAGAGCAGCACGGCGAGTGGTACGGCGACGGTGAGCGGTGTCCCGGCGATCGCGGCCGACCCCGCGGCGGCCGCGGTGAAGGCCAGGGCGGCGGTGATCAGCAGCGGCCGGGCCCGGTCGGCGAAGTCCTCCAGGGCGCGGCTCCCGGCGAGCCGGCTCCGGGCGCGGGCGGCGAACACGGCGCCGACGAGGTGGCCGGGGGCCGCGGCCAGCGCGAGGCCGACCCCGAGGGGGGTGCCGTGGCGGTGCACCGCCCACCCGACGGCGGCGGCGGCGAGCAGGAGCGCGGTGTACGGGAACCGGCCGGTGGCGTACGGGAACCGGGCGGCGGCCTGCCCCGGCCGGACGGGCCAGACCAGGGCGGCGACGGTGACGGCCACGGCGACGGGACCGGCGTACGGCATCCCGGAGGCAGCGGCTCCGAGTGCGAGGGCCCCGGGGAGCAGGGCGTACCCGAAGCCGCGTAACGCCCTGGCGTCGGACGGGCCATCGGCGCGGGGCGCGGCCGGTTCGTCCCCGCGCGGGGTGCGGGCGTACAGCTCCTCGGCGAGCGAGAAGACGTCCCGGTGCCGGAAGCGTGCGGCGGTGCGGTCGGTGATGCCCTGTGCCTCCAGCCCGGCGGCGATCTCCAGCGGGTCCACGGCCCGCTCGCACAGCGCCCGGTGGCGGTGCAGCAATGTCTTGACCGGGTCCCCGGCGGCCCTGCGGCGCGGGGCCGGGGCGACGGGGGCGGCTTCGTCCAGGGTCATACCGTCGCCTCCGTGGTCGGGGCCGAAGTCCCGGTCGTGGTGGTGGTCGTGGTCGTCGTGGTGGTCGGGGCCGTGCCGGGAGCCGGGACGGTGGCGGTGGCGGTGGCGGTGACCGGGACCGCCGAGGAGCGGTCCGCGGTCGTTTCCGCGGCCGGGGCCGGGGCCGCCCAGGTGGGGCTCGTCCAGTGGCCCGGGACCCGGGCCTCGGGGGGCTGTTCGAAGGGGATCCCGCCGTCGGGCCGGGCGGAGCCGCGGGCCAGCAGCCGGAGGTAGATCTCCCGGAAGGCGGCCACGTTCTGCTCGACGGTGAAGAGCTCCAGGGCCCGCGCCCGGGCGGCCGCACCGAGCCGCTGGGCGCGCTCGGGGTCCCGCAGCAGCGACAGGCAGGCGTCGGCCAGCGCCCGCGGGTTGCGCGGCGGGACGACGAGGCCGGTGCCGCCGATGACCTCGCAGACGGCCCCGACGTCGGTGGACACGGTGGCCCGGCCGCAGAACATCGCCTCGGCGAGCGTGATCGGGAAGCCTTCGATCACCGAGGACAGCACGGCCACCCGCCCGGAGCCGTACGCATCGGCCGGGGAGGGGGCCTCGGGGCCGCCGATCTCCTCGAAGGTGACGGGGTTCTCCCCCACCGTGACCGCGTCGGCGGCCTCGTCGGGGAAGAGCTGCGCGGCGAGCGAACGGCAGTCGGCGAGATAGCCGGGGACCACGGCCGTCGCGAAGATCCGCAGCCGGGTGTCCGGTGCGGCCCTGCGCACCTCGGCGAAGGCGTGCAGCAGCGCGATCAGGTCCTTGGCGGGCTCTATGCGGCCGACCCAGACCAGGGTGTCCGGGTCGCCGCGGTCCGGGTCCTCGCCGACGGTGGCGAATCGGTCCGCCTCCATCCCCGGGTACACCGTCCGCACACGGTCGCGGGTGGCGCCGCAGCGCTCCTGCCAGCGCCGGGCGTGCGCGTTGCCGGGGGTGAGGAGGTCGGCCCGGGCGTAGATCTCGACGGCCAGCCGCATGTGGAAGGCCGCGAGCAGGGCCCGTACGGCGGGCCTGGGGCCGGCGGCCGGGCCGCCGGGCCCGGGGGAAGCCTCCGCCGAGTGCTCCAGGTAGTGGGCCCGCAGCTGGACCCCGTACTCGGTGACCAGCAGCGGAACCCCGAAGAAGCGTTTGGCCAGCAGGCCGGGGAGCGCGGCCACACCTCCCGCGGCCGCGTGGCAGACGTCGACCTCGCACAGGTCCTCGTACCAGTCGAGGGACAACGGCCGCAGCAGCCGCTCCAGTTCGTCGACGAAGTCCAGCAGGTCGGCCACCTGGGCGTGCTGTACGGAACGGCGCGCTCCGGGGGCCCGGCAGGCGAACTCCACCGCCCGCACCGCGGTCTCGGAGCGCAGGGCCGCGTACATCCCGCCCTGGTCCCGGGCGAGTTCGGCCAGTCCGTACAGTCCGGCGGCGAAGGGCTCGGGCTCGCCCGCGCAGATCCCGCGGACCAGTTCCTTGAAGCGGTCGGCGAAGCGGCGCCGTTCACGCCGGGAGTACGTGCGCCCGTCGTCCGCCGGGGCCCAGAGCGGGGCGGTCCAGACGCGGGTGACGTGCTCGGGCAGGACGACCCGGCCGCGCTCCTCCTGCTCGGCGCTGCGGCTCAGCGCGTAGAGCTCGAACTCGTGCTGCGGCATCCCGCGGACCAGCCGGTCGCACCACAGCCTCGCCTCTCCCGTCGCATACGGATAACCACCTTCCGTGAGCAGTCCGATCCGCACGAGTGGCACCCCCGGTCTCCCGTTCAGGCGGTCGCCGTGGTCCGGTGACCCGCCGCGGGAAACTCAAGCGGATATGCCGATGACGCGACGGACGGTTGTCCGTCGTGCCACCGGAAGGGGTGAAGAGTCGTAACTTTCCCCCACGGTCCGCGTTCGAGCGCGCTACAAAGGGCCTGCGGCCCTCCTACCTCCCGTGGCCCCCTCTGACCCCCGTGGCCCCGGCGCCCCGCCCGCCCCTCGTGCCTCCCGTGCCCCCCGTGCCTCCCGCGCCGGGGCGGTGCCTCTTACACCGGGACCGCCTGCCGCGAGGCGCGGCGCTCCGCCGCGAGCTCCGGGTCGAGCGCCGGTACGGCGTCCAGCAGCTGCCGGGTGTACGGGTGCCGGGGGCGGTCGTACACCTCGTCCACCGGGCCCTCCTCGACCACCAGGCCGCCCCGCATCACGGCGACCCGGTCGCTGACCTGCCGGACCACGGCGAGGTCGTGCGCGATGAAGACCAGAGCGATCCCGAGCTCCCGCTGGATCTCCGCCAGCAGGACCGTGACCTGCCCCTGCGTGGTCACGTCGAGCGCGGAGACGGGCTCGTCGCAGATGATCAGCCGGGGCCGGGGCGCCAGGGCCCGGGCGATGCCGACCCGTTGGCGCTGGCCGCCGCTGAACTCGTGCGGGTAGCGGTCGTAGTGCCCGGCCTCCAGCCCGACACGGACCAGGAGTTCCCCGACCCGGGCCCGGATCGCGGCCTCGTCGCGCTCCCACGCCGCGCGCAGCGGGTCGGCGACGGACTCGCCGACGGAGCGGCGCGGGTTGAGCGAGGACACCGGGTCCTGGAACACCATCTGGACGCCCGGGGCCACTCCGGCGGTCTCCCGGCCGTCGTGGCGGACCTGCCCGGAGCCGGGTTCCAGCAGGCCGGCGAGCATCCGCCCGAGGGTGCTCTTGCCGCTGCCGCTCTCCCCGACGATCCCCAGCGTCTCCCCCGCCCGTACGGCGAGCGAGACCCCGCCGACGGCGACGACCTTGCGCCTGCCCCGGCCGAACTCCCGCCGCAGCGAAAAGGCCTCGACCACGGGCACGTCCGCGCCGTCGCCGCCGGCGTCGGCCGCGGGTCCGGGGCGCGGCGCCCGCGCGGTGTCCAGGCGCGGCACCGCCGAGAGGAGCGCCCGCGTGTACGGGGCGGCCGGGGCCGCGAGGACACCGGCGACCGGGCCGCGTTCCACGGCGGAGCCGTCCCGCATGACCAGCACTTCCTCCACGCTCTCCGCCGCCACGCCGACGTCGTGCGTGACCAGCACCAGCCCGAGTCCGCGCTCCTCGCGCAGTCCGTGCAGCAGGTCCAGGATCTGGGCCTGCACCGTGACGTCGAGCGCGGTGGTCGGCTCGTCGGCGATCAGCCGCCGCGGTTCGCAGGCCAGCGCCATGGCGATCAGCGCCCGCTGGCGCATGCCTCCGCTGAACTCGTGCGGCCGTGCCCGCGCGCGGCGTACCGCGTCGGGGATGCCCACCCGGTCCAGCACCTCGACCGCGCGCGCCCGGGCGGCGCGCCGCGAGAC
Organism: Streptomyces sp. NPDC097981; assembly: GCF_040302565.1. Classification (NCBI taxonomy): domain Bacteria; kingdom Bacillati; phylum Actinomycetota; class Actinomycetes; order Kitasatosporales; family Streptomycetaceae; genus Streptomyces; species Streptomyces sp. NPDC097981. The sequence goes on along the minus strand of NZ_JBEORW010000003.1, from coordinate 115,116 downwards.
GTCCGCGTGGATCCGGTACACCTCGGCGATCTGGCCGCCGACGGCCTGGTACGGGTCGAGGGAGGTGAGCGGGTCCTGGAAGACCATGGCGGCGGTGCCGCCGCGCACTTCCCGCAGCTCCGCGGGCGAGGCCGCGGCGAGGTCGGTGCCGCCGACCCGGACCGAGCCGCCGAGCCGTGCGCCGGTCCCGCGGTGCAGCCCCAGCAGGGCCGCGGCGACGGTGGACTTGCCGCTTCCGGACTCGCCGACGATGCCCAGCGCGCCTCCGGGTTCCAGGGTGAAGGAGACCCCGTCGACGGCCCGTACGTACTCCTGCGGTCCGTCGACCGGGAAGTCGACCGTGAGGTCGCCGACCTCCACCAGCAGCTCGCTCATGTCAGGGCCACCCTCCGGTCCGCGAGGGCGTACAGCAGGTCGGCCACGGCGCCCGCGGCGACCACGGCGGCGCCGATGGCCAGGACGACGCCGACCACCACCGGCAGGTCCACGACCCGCACCCCGTCGATCAGCGTCTTGCCGAGTCCGGGTATCCCGAACAGCGACTCGGTCAGCACCGCGCCGCCGATCATGGTGCCGAAGTCCACGGCGCTGAGAGCGATCACGGGGGCCACCGCACCGCGCACCGCGTGCCGGGTGACGATCGCCCGCTCCCCCACCCCGTAGGCGCGGAAGGTGCGGATGTGGTCCTCGGCGAGGGTCTCCAGGGTGGAACTCCGGGTGAGCCGGGCGTACTTGGCGCTCTCGAAGACGCCGAGCGTGATCCAGGGCAGCAGCATGTTCCAGGCCCACTGCTCGGGGTCGTCGCCCAGCGGCACGTACGTGGGGAACGGCAGCCACTGCAGGTACGCGCAGACCGCCATCAGGAGCAGCAGCCCGAGGATGAACACGGGCGTCCCGGTCCCGGCCAGGGTCAGCACGGTCAGGACCCGTTCCGTCAGCCCGCCGCGGCGCAGCGCGGACAGCAGTCCGGTGCCGACGCCGACGACGAGCCAGATCACGAGGGCGCCGAGCGCGAGCGACAGGGTGGCGGGCAGCCGGTCCAGCAGCAGCTCGGTGACCTGCCGGTCGTTCTGGTACGAGAACCCCAGGCAGGGCGCGTCGCAGTGCAGCACCAGCCCGGCGCCGCCGGAGTAGTCCCGGTCGGCGAACAGGCCCACCCGGGCGCGGCGGAAGAAAGGGAAGGTCGCGCGGACGGGCAGGCGTCAGCGACAGAAGACGTCGGCCACGCTGTGTGCGGTCACACCCAGCAGCAGCTGGATGGCGGCGCTCGCGGCGGTGGTGTGGCGGTGCGACATGCGGAGAACAATTGCCGATCACCGGACGGGTTGTCAACGCGAGAACCCGCCGTCCACCACCTGCCCGGCCGTCAATTCCCGGGGAAAACCCAGGGGTTGGGCTTGCACTGGATTCCGCCGATGTCGAGGGACTTCGTCTGCTGCTGCATGATCGGCGCGAGCGAGCCCGGGGTCTGGCAGTTCACGTGCCCGTGCCCGAGCCGGTGGCCGACCTCGTGGTTGATGAGCATCTGCCGGTACGCGAACATCTGGTCCGCGCCGTACGTCGACGAGCCCTGCGCCCAGCGGAACGCATTGATCATGACGCGTTCGGTGGAGGCGGAATCACAGCTGACGTTGTCGACGGTGGTGTCCAGATCGGACTTCGCGCACCACACGCCGGTGGTGCCGGGGCTGGCCAGCGTGATGACGAAGTCGGCCTCGCCGCCCGGCACCCGCTCGAAGCTCTTCGTCCCGCCGTGGCCCCAGCTGCGGTCGTCGTTGAGGGTGCGGTGGACGGCCTCGGCGAACAGCTGCGCGTCCAGGCCGAGCCCCTGCTCGACGTCGACCCGGTAGCGGACCACCTTGCCCTTGCCGGGCGCAGGCGCCACCCCGGGCACGGTGTCGAAGGTCCCGGGCCCCTTCAGCTTCTCGTCGATGGGGAACTGCTGGGTCATCTTCTGCTCGTACGACAGCTCCTGCGCGGGTGCGGGCGCCTGCGGGGTCGCCCGGCCGTCGGAGCGGGAGGCCGCGGACTGCCCGGGCTCGGCGCGCTTGCCGGTGTCGCCGGCGGCCCGCGCGGTGGGCGAGGATCCGCTGTCCCCGTCCGAGGCCATCTGCACGGCCACGACGACGGCGAGCACGGTGGTGACGGCCGCGGCGGCCATCCCCGTGTACGCACGGACCTTCCGTCCGCGCCCTGAGCCCGGCTCCTCCTCGGCCGGGGCGGCGGGCGTGACGGGTGCAGCGGGAGCGGCGGGCGGGGCCGCAGCGGCCGCGGCCACCGGCGCACGGGGCCCGGGCACCCGGGGCTGCGCGCCGGTGGAGGTGAACGGGTCGGGGGCGGGCTGCGGGAGGGTCACCTGCGGGAAGCCGACGGCGGGGGTGCCGAAGGCCGGGGTGCCGGTGTCCGGCACGGCGGAGGCCGACCGGCGGGCCCGCGGGACGCCGTGCCAGTCCCCGTACACCGCGTCGGGCCCCGCGCCCCAGGCGCCGCCGGGCTCGCGCTGCTCGGGGTGGCCGCTGCGCGGCTCCTCGTACGGCCGGTGCTCCTCGTACGGCCGGTGCTCCGCGTACGGCTGGTGCTCCTCGTACGGGACGTGCTCCCCGTACGGGCGGTGTTCCGCGTACGGGCGGTGTTCCGCGTACGGCAGCTGCTCCTCGTACGGCGGTCGCCCACCGTACGGAAGCTGCTCCTCGTACGGGAAGGGCGCTGCGGGCTCCGCCGCGGGCGCCGGGCGGGCAGGGGCGGGGGCCGGAGCGGGCCCCTTGCGACTATGTCGTCCCACGGTCCTCAGCCTCTGCCGTCTTCGGTATCTCGGTCGGTGTCGTGCAACAGCTCCCGGAAGGCGTTCGCCACCGCCTCGGGGTACTCCATCATCGCCACGTGCCCGGCCTCGGGCAGGCTCAGCAGCCGCGACCCGCGGAAGGCCGCCGCCGCCTTTCGTGCCATCCGGTACGAGACCAGCTGGTCCCGGCCTCCGTAGACCAGCAGGGTCGGGGCGAGCACCCGCTGCGCCTGGCGCCACAGTCCGTGCTGGCCACCGAGGGTGTACGCGTCGACGATGCCGCGCGAGGAGCGGGTCATCGCCTCCCAGAAGTACGGCAGGGCCATCCGCCGCTCCATCTCCGCGACGGCGTGCCCGAAGCCCTCAGGTGTCACCCGGGAGGGGTCTCCGTAACAGAGGGCCGTCACCCCGCGGGTGCGTTCCTCGGCGGTCAGGCCCCGGGTCAGCCGGCCGAACAGCGGGGCCATCCCGGGTACGGCGAGCAGGGCGGTCGGAACGGCCGATTTCTGCACGCGCAGCTCGGGCAGCGCGGGCGAGATCAGCGTGAGCGTGTGCACCAGGTCGGGGCGGACGGCCGCGACGCGGGTGGAGACGGCGCCGCCGAGGGAGTTCCCGAACAGGTGCACGGGGCCGCGGCCGGCGGCGTCGAGGTGCCGGATGACCGCGCGGGCCAGCGCCGTGACCGAATAGTTCCGGTCGGCGGGCGGCGGGGACCAGCCGAAGCCGGGCAGGTCGACGGCCTCGCCGTCGACGCAGTCCTCCAGCTGCACCATGAGGTCCGACCAGTTCGTCGACGAACCGCCGAGTCCGTGCACGAACAGCGCGGGGGGCAGACCCGTACGCAGCGGGGGCCGGGACCGGACGGCGAGCTCCAGTCCGGGCAGAACCGCGGTGCGCAGCTGCTCCCCCTCGGCGACGTGGACGGCTCCCACCTGGGAGGACGGCTCGGATGCGGATCGCACACCCGGCAGCTCGGTCGAAGACATGCGGCCAATGTTACGAGACGATCACGTCCGGACTCTTGTGTTCGGCATCACAGATGCATGGGGATCCGCGTAGCGGGGTATCCGCGATCCTCCTAGGCTCATAGGTAGGGCAGGCCCAGACGAGGGGTGAGGGAAGAAGGGGAGCCACATGACCGTCGACCCCGCAGAGCCGGATACCTTCCGGAACAGCTTCCGGGAAAACCTCGACGCCGAGGCGCCCGAGGCCGATGCGGCGGAACAGCTGGCCGAGTTGCAGCCCGACGACGACGACAGGGTCACCGGGGTGGACCGCGACGAGGCCGCGGACGGCGACGCCGTCGAGCAGGCGCGGGTGGTGACCCTGGACGAGGACGACTACCGCTGACTCCCCCTGGGCCCGGCGGCCCGGGAGGTCCCCCCAGCTCCGGCTACCGCCCGGTACGTCTGCCGAGCACCGCTGACCAGCGCCTCCGGGCGGTCCGTACAGCGAGAAAACTCGGCTTCGACCCTACAGATTCGGTTACCGAAAAGTACGATGGCGGGCGCGGCGCAGAGCGCACTGTGTTCATAGAGAAAGTGGGAGGCGGCGTGACAGCCATCGAGCAGACCGAGGCAGCGCGTCCCCGGGGCACGCGACTGCCGCGCCGAGCCCGACGCAACCAGCTCCTGGGTGCGGCCCAGGAGGTCTTCGTCGCGCAGGGATACCACGCGGCGGCAATGGACGACATCGCCGAGCGTGCCGGAGTGAGCAAGCCGGTGCTGTACCAGCACTTCCCGGGCAAGCTCGACCTCTACCTGGCGCTGCTGGACCAGCACTGCGAGGCGCTGCTCCTCGCCGTGCGCACGGCCCTCGCGTCGACGACGGACAACAAGCTGCGCGTCGCCGCCACCATGGACGCCTACTTCGCGTACGTGGAGGACGAGGGCGGCGCGTTCCGGCTCGTCTTCGAGTCCGACCTGACCAACGAGCCGGCGGTGCGCGAGCGCGTCGACCGCGTCTCGCTGCAGTGCGCGGAGGCCATCTCCGACGTGATCGCCGAGGACACCGGCCTGTCCAAGGACGAGTCGATGCTGCTCGCCGTGGGCCTGGGCGGGGTCTCGCAGGTCGTGGCCCGGTACTGGCTCTCCAGCGAGAGCCCGGTCGCCCGCGACACGGCGGTGGGGCTGCTGACCTCGCTGGCCTGGCGCGGTATCGCCGGCTTCCCGCTGCACGGCACGGAGGGCGGGCAGCCGGCCCAGGGGTGACCCCGGGCCGCCGCCGGGCCCGACGGGGTCTGACCGGCGGCTGTTCGCTGCGAGCGTGTCCGGAGCGCCGCATCCGCGTCCCCTCTCCGGGCTAATGTGGACCGGGTACGGCGCGGCTGATCGCGCACAACCGACCATCGGAGGGACAAAGCCGTGGAGGTCAAGATCGGCGTGCAGCACGCACCCCGGGAGATCGTGCTGGAGAGCGACTTGAGCGCCGAGGAGCTGGAGCGCATCGTCACCGCCGCGCTGACCGGTTCGGAGCCGCTGCTGAGCCTCACCGACAACAAGGGCCGCAAGGTCCTGGTGCCGGCCGACCGCCTGTCGTACGTCGACCTGGGCGAGCCGAGCGCGCGCAAGGTCGGTTTCGGCGCGCTCTGACGCATCGCGCCCGGCGGGCGAGAACGGGTTGGAACGGCCCGGTGGTTGATTCCACCGGGCCGTTTCCCTTTCTTCCGCTTCGGGTAGGACCGCAGTGAACCGGTTTGCCCCTGACCTGCGGGAGGCCCACATGCTGCTGATGGAAGTGCTCGGCTCCGCCCTCCTGGGCCTCGCCCTTGCCGGAGTGGCCGTTCGAGTGCTCGCGCAGCGGCTGCCGTCCCCGTGGGTGGTACTGGTCAGCGGGACGCTGGGAGCGCTGTTCGGGGCCTATCTGACCCAGTTCGCGCTCGGCCCGGGACACAACACGCTGACCGCGACCCTGGTCGGCTCGGTGCTGGTGTCCGCGGTGGTCCTGTCGCTGCTGCTGCGCCCCGGCGCGGGGCCGCGCCGATCATCCCACCGGGCTCCGATGTCGCTTGCGCCGCGGGGCTGACCGCCATCGGACCCGCGTACACCGGCCCCGGCGCGGAATTCCGCGCCGGGGCCGGCGTACGAGCAGGTGGAACGATCAGGCGGCGAGGCCCAGTGCGGCCATCCGCTTCGTGTGCGCCTTCGTGATCCGGGTGAACATCTCGCCGACGGCGGCCAGGTCGAATCCGGCCGCCATCCCGTCGACGCCGCCGACCAGCATGGTGGAGAGCGCGTCGCGCTCGGCGACCACGCGCTGCGCCTGGGAGAGCGCCTCACCCATCAGCCGGCGGGCCCACAGTGCGAGCCGGCCGCCGCAGCGCGGGTCGGCCTCGATGGCGGCGCGCACCTTCTCGACGGCGAAGCCGCCGTGGCCGGTGTCGTCCAGCACGCTCACCACGAGGGCGCGCGTGTCGGTGTCGAGGTGGCTGGCGACCTCGCGGTAGAAGTCGCTGGCGATCGAGTCGCCGACGTAGGCCTTGACCAGGCCCTCCAGCCAGTCCGACGGCGCGGTCTGGCGGTGGAAGTCGTCGACGCCCTTGGCGAAGGGCTCCATGGCGGCGGTGGGCTCGGCGTCGATGGCCGCCAGCCGGTCGCGCAGCCGCTCGAAGTGGTGGAACTCCGCGGAGGCCATCTTCGCGAGCTCGGCCTTGTCGTCGAGGGTGGGGGCGAGCTTGGCGTCCTCCGCGAGGCGCTCGAAGGCCGCGAGCTCTCCGTACGCGAGTGCGCCCAGCAGGTCCACGACGGCGGCCCGGTACTGCGGCGAGGCGGAGGCGGTCGCCCAGTCCTGGGCGGCGATCCCGGTCTCCTCGGCGGAGGCGGCCCCGTCGTCGGAAGGCGATGCGTTTTCAACGGTCGACATGCTCCGCACAATAGCCCGCCGGAACGCCGCTCAAGGCACCGCATCCGGTCACTGTCGACCCCCCTAAACGCGACTACCAGGTGAATTCACCCGACACACCTGCGCGATTCCGGGGTACAGTGGTAATGCGCCTGCCGGAAACTCGGCGGGCCATCCGAATGAGGATGCCCGGTCGGTGGCCCGATCGGCTCCACCCGACCGCCCTCGGCGTGATGCGTACGTTCATGCGTACCGCCTCTCCACGAGGGGCCCCCTCAGCGGCACGAGCGCTTGAGCGAAGGCTAGTGGTCCCGCGCAGCTTCGTACGTACGTGGAAGTACTGCAAGCCAGGCACGGTACGACCCCCCTCGCCGCCTCGCGCCGCGTCTCACAGAAGAGGCAGCACCCTGACTACGTTCCGAGACCTCGGGATCTTTCCCGAGACGGCCGAAGCCCTTGAGGCCGTCGGCATCGTGACCCCCTTCCCGATCCAGGAGATGACCCTCCCCGTCGCCCTTTCCGGCACGGACGTCATCGGCCAGGCGAAGACCGGAACCGGCAAGACGCTCGGTTTCGGCCTTCCTCTGCTGGAGCGGGTCGTCGTCCCCGCGGACGTCGAGGCCGGCCGGGCGACGCCCGGGCAGCTCACCGACTCCCCGCAGGCCCTCGTCGTCGTCCCGACGCGCGAACTGTGCACCCAGGTCACCAACGACCTGCTCACCGCGGGCAAGGTCCGCAACGTCCGCGTCCTCGCCATATACGGCGGCCGCGCGTACGAGCCCCAGGTCGAGGCGCTCAAGAAGGGCGTCGACGTGATCGTCGGCACCCCGGGCCGCCTGCTCGACCTGGCCGGCCAGCGCAAGCTCGACCTGTCGCACGTCAAGGCCCTCGTCCTGGACGAGGCCGACGAGATGCTCGACCTGGGCTTCCTCCCCGATGTCGAGAAGATCATCAACTACCTGCCGGCCAAGCGCCAGACGATGCTGTTCTCGGCGACCATGCCGGGCGCGGTCATCGGCCTGGCCCGCCGGTACATGACGCAGCCGACGCACATCCGCGCCACCTCGCCCGAGGGCGAGGGCGTGACCGTCGCCAACATCAAGCAGCACGTCTTCCGTGCGCACAACATGGACAAGCCGGAGCTCGTCTCCCGCATCCTGCAGGCCGAGGGCCGCGGGCTGGCCATGATCTTCTGCCGTACGAAGCGCACGGCGGCCGACATCGCCGAGCAGCTGGAGAAGCGCGGCTTCGCGTCCGGCGCCGTCCACGGCGACCTGGGCCAGGGTGCGCGCGAGCAGGCGCTGCGCGCGTTCCGCAACGGCAAGGTCGACGTGCTGGTGTGCACCGACGTCGCCGCGCGCGGCATCGATGTCGAGGGTGTCACCCACGTCATCAACTACCAGACGCCGGAGGACGAGAAGACCTTCCTGCACCGCGTGGGCCGCACCGGCCGCGCGGGCAACAAGGGCACCGCCGTCACCCTGGTCGACTGGGACGACATCCCGCGCTGGCAGCTGATCAACAAGGCGCTGGAGCTTGACTTCCACGACCCGGTCGAGACGTACTCCACGTCTGCGCACCTGTTCGAGGAGCTGCACATCCCGGCCGGTACCAAGGGCATCCTGCCGCGCGCCGAGCGCGTGCGGGCCGGCCTGAAGGCCGAGGAGCTGGAAGACCTGGGCGAGACCGGCGGCCGCGGTGGCCGTGGCGGCCGCGGCCCGGCCGCTGCTGCTGCGGTGGTCGAGGAGCGTCCGGCCCGCACGCGCACCCCGCGCCAGCGCCGCCGTACGCGCGGCGGTGCCGAGGTCGCCGAGGCGGCTGCCCTCGCCCCCGTGGCGGAGGCTCCCGAGGCGCAGGCCGCCGACGAGCCGCGCAAGCCGCGGCGCCGCCGGACGCGTTCCGTGACCACCGCTGCCGCCGTGGCCGCCGTGGCCGCCGTGGCTCCGGTCGCCGAGGCCGCGCCGGTCGTCGAGGCTCCGGCCGCGCCGGCCGAGGAGGCCCCGGTCAAGGCCCGCCGGACCCGGACCCGCAAGGTCGCCGAGGCTCCGGTCGTGGTGGAGCCGGACTTCCGGCAGGCTCCGCCGGCCGAACCGGTCAAGGCCGAGCCGGTCAGGGCCCGCCGGGTCCCGACCCAGAAGCCCGTCCTCGCCCAGGTGACCCCGATCGCCGAGGACCCGGCCGAGGCGGCCCCGGTCAAGGCACGCCGGACCCGGACCCGCAAGGTCGCCGACGCGGCCCCGGAGCCGGACTTCCAGATCGCCCCGCCCGTGGAGCCGGTCAAGGCCCGCCGCACCACCACCCGGACCCGCAAGGCCGCGGAGGCCGCTCCGGTCGCCGAGGCCGCCGCGGTGGCCGAGGAGGCCCCGGCGAAGCCGAAGCGCACGCGGACCCGCAAGGCCGCCGCTGCCGTCGTCGAGGCTCCGGCCGCGACGGACGTGCCGGCCGCCGAGGAGGTTCCGGCGAAGCCGAAGCGCACGCGGACCCGCAAGGCCGTCGCGGAGACCCCCGAGGCCTGATCCCCGTTCCGCCGTCCGGTGGCCCCGGTCCCCTTCCGAGGGGGCCGGGGCCACCGGCGTACCCGGGCTGGACAGTCCCCTACGGACCGGTAACCTCTGGCCATGAGCAAGCCGCCCCGCCTCACGCTGCCGTCCGGTGCCCGCGCACACCTCCTGTCCACCGCCCGCGGCGACTTCGCCGTGCACGAGGCCGGCGAGCCGGTCCGCGGCACCGCCCTGCTGGTCCCCGGTTTCACGGGCAGCAAGGAGGACTTCATCGGCCTCCTGGAGCCGCTGGCCGCCGCCGGGTACCGGGTGGTCGCGGTCGACGGACGCGGCCAGCACGAGAGCCCCGGCCCGCGCGAGGAGTCGGCGTACGCGCGGGAGGAGCTCGCGCTGGACGTCCTCGCCCAGACGGCCGCACTGGACGGGGGACCGGTCCACCTGGTCGGCCACTCCCTGGGCGGGCTGATCGCGCGGGCCGCCGTACTGCGCGACGCGACGCCCTTCGCCTCCCTCACCCTGATGAGCAGCGGGCCCGCCGCGATCGCCGAGGAGCAGCAGGAGCGTACGAAGCTGCTGGTCGCCGCGCTGGAGGCGATGCGCGAGGACATGCCGGGCGTATGGACGGCGATGCGTTCCTTCGACCCCGAGGACGCGGTGCCCGACTCCCCGGAGCTCGCGGAGTTCCTGCGCGACCGGTGGCTGGCCACGGTGCCCGAGCAGCTGATCGCCACGGGCCGGATCCTGGTCTCCGAGCCGGACCGGGTGGATGGGCTGAGCCGTGTGGACCTGCCGAAGCTGGTGCTGTCCGGCGAGGTCGACTACGCCTGGCCGATCCCGCTGATGGACGACATGACACATCGGCTGGGTGCCGAGCGGGTGGTGGTGCCGGGTACCGAGCACTCCCCCAATGCGGAGAATCCGCAGGTCACGGCGGGTGCACTGGCCGCGTTCTGGGACGCCTGCCCGCGCGGTTAGTTAGCGAGTGAAAAAATTTCCTTAGCGTAGGGAATGTTTGCCTCTTACACTTCGTTGGAACAGTGCAAGGAGAACACTGACGAAGGGAGAAGCCCCGTGCGCTTCGAGATTCTGCGCCTGGACGATGTCGACGGATCCGCCGTGGACAGCACCGTCGTGGACGCGGCCTCCGTCAACCGGATCGTGCAGCAGGCGGCCGCCGTGGGCCAGCGCATTCTGATCCGACCGGCCGAGAGTGCGTCCTCCTGACACTCCGCACCGATACGCACCAACCGAAACGCCCCCGCACCGATCCGGTGCGGGGGCGTTCGCGTACGCGCGGGGCCGGTCAGGCGCCGTGCACGACCTGGAGCACGCCGTTGATGATCTGCTGGACGGCGATCGCGGAGAGCATCATGCCGGCGAGGCGCGTCACGAGGACGACGCCGCCGTCCTTGATGACCCGGATGATCACCAGCGAGTAGCGCATGGTGATCCACAGCACGATGTGCATGGCGATGATCGCGGCCCAGACCGAGACCTGGCCGGTGACCCCGTCCGCCTTCTGCACGGCGAGGATGACCGACACGATCGCACCGGGACCCGCGAGCAGCGGCATGCCGAGCGGCACGAGGGCGACGTTCACGTCCTTGGTCTGCTTGGGCTCGTCGTTCTTGCCGGTGAGCAGGTCGAGCGCGATGAGCAGGAGCAGCAGACCGCCCGCGATCATCAGCGCGGGGACGGAGACGTGCAGGTAGTCCAGGATCTGCTGGCCGCAGATGCCGAAGACGGCGATGACGCCGAAGGCCACGCAGACGGCCTGCCAGGCCATGCGGCGCTGCACCTTGGCGGGCCGGCCCGAGGTCAGGGCGAGGAAGATCGGCGTGATCCCCGGGGGGTCCATAATCACAAAAAGCGTGAGAAATAGGGATCCGAAGACGGCGAAGTCAAACACAGTGATGCCTTGCAGGAGAGAGGGGTGTCACGAAGGAAGAAGAAAGGGCGGGCAGGCGCCGTTACGCGCCGGTCGCTCCGCCGGCGCCCGGAACGGGGAAGGCCCCCGTCGCGCGGCGCGTGATCTCGCCGTAGATCTCGGGGTCGGTCGTGTACTCCCCGAGCCGGCAGGTCTTGCGGCTGCCGTGGTAGTCGCTGGACCCGGTCGTCAGGAGTCCGAGCTCGCCGGCCAGGGCGCGCAGCCGCCCGCGCGTGTCGGTGTCGTGGTCCATGTGGTCCACCTCGAGCCCGTCCAGGCCTGCGGACGCGAGCTCGGCTATCGCCGACTCGGGTACGCACCGGCCGCGCTTGACGGCGGCGGGGTGGGCGAAGACGGTGACCCCGCCGGCCGCCTTGACCAAGCGGATGGCATCGAAGGGGTCGAGCTCGTGCTTCTCCGCGTACGCACGGCCGCCGTCCGCGAGCCAGTCCGGCGTGAACGCGTCGGACACGGTGGGCACGACCCCCAGCTCGACGAGCGCGGTGGCGATGTGCGGCCGCCCGACGGAGCCGACGCCGGCGATCTTGGCCACGTGCTCCCAGGTGACGTCGACGCCGAGCTCCCGCAGCTTGCCGATCATGGCGTGGGCGCGGGGGGTGCGGTCGTCGCGGACGAGCTCCCGCTCGCGGGCGAGGTCGGGCTCCTCGGGGTCGAAGAGGTACGCGAGCAGGTGCATCCCGATGCCGTCGAGCCGGCAGGACAGCTCCATGCCGGTGACGAGGGTGAGCCCGTGCGGCAGCGCGGCGAGGGCTTCGGCGTATCCCCCGACGGTGTCGTGGTCGGTCAGTGCGACCACGTCCAGCCCGGCGGCGGCCGCATTGCGGACCAGCTCGGCTGGGCTGTCGGTCCCGTCGGAGGCCGTGGAGTGGGCGTGCAGATCGATGCGCACGGCCGGGGCTCCAGGGGTCTCGCGGGTACGGGGGGACACCCCAGGATACCGCCCGCCCGCCGCACGGGCGCCACGCCACCTGCCGTCCGGCCTCCGGCGGCGGGCCTAGGGGCCCAGGACGCGGGGGCTCAGGGCGCCGCACGGGAGGAGTTCGACCTCGGCACCGGCGTCCCGCAGATCCGTCAGCACCAGTTCGTCGTACATCAGCAGGCCCGACTGCTCCGGCCAGACGACGGCCCACAGCCACAGCCCGCGCGCCTCGCCGGCGAACACGGCCCGGTCGTCCGGGGCTCCCTTCACGTGCCACAGCGGTGTCGGACGGCCCGCCGCGACGACCTTGGCGTGCGGAGGCGTCGAGACGTCTATGTACGTGCCGGGGTCGGGACCGTCGATCCCGGCGTACCGCGCGCCGAGGCCGACCCCCAACTCCTCGGCGACCAGCAGCAGCTCCCCCATCCCGCCGAGCGGTCCGGGGCCCGTGCAGGCCACCGCCGTCGCCCGGCCCCCGCTGCGGTCGTCACCGGCCGCCGCCACCCCGGTGAACAGCCACCCCACCGGCAGCGGCCACGGCATCCACACCGGTACCTGGGCCCGGTTCACCACCACTCCCAGGCCCTCGACGCTCGGCGGGATGACGGGCTGCAGGGGGTGCACCGTGCCATGCACCGCACACTGCCACGAGTCGGAGAAGAGCCCGGGCGCCCTGACCCGGCCACCGCACTTCGGGCAAGTTGGTTCGCCCCTCATAAGAAGCCACGCTCCTCCCCGCCCGGCGCCCCGTCAAGACACGATCACCCGTCCGGATGTCTCAGTCCAGCGGCACGGCGGTACGAAGAGGGTCCCGCAGATCCGTACCGTGCGACAGCCAGCGTTCCTGGAGCGCCGCCGCGCCGTGCACCCGCTTCCAGGCGGCCTCGTTCGCCGTCATCGGCAGGAGCGGGAGGAAGTGCACCGGGTCCATCGGCTCGTCGAGTTCCAGGTCCTCCACCAGCCCGCCCGGCTCCGCGACGAGCACGGAGGTGAACGGCGCCCCGTCCCACAGCGGACCGCCCACGTCGAGCGAGGCGCCGGGGGCCACGACCAGTCCTTCCACCTGCGGCGAGGCGCCCAGCACCGCGAGCGGCCGCAGCAGCTTGTCGGTGGGCGCCAGACCCGCCCGTACGGTCAGCACGAGCTCGGCGCGCGGCCCGCGCAGCGGGTCGGCGACCACGGCGGTCGGATCGGTCATCGGATGGGCGGACATGCCGAGGGTCGCGTACCGCACGAGGTCGCCCTCGGCGAAGCGGAGCACCTCGATGCGGTCGGTGCCGAGGAACGTGACGGCGGCGCGGGCGTCGGGTTCGCCGAGTGCGCTGCGCAGCCGGGCTTCGACGAGAGCCAGAATTTCTGCCATGAAGCGAGCATAGAACTCGTATCAGGCGGGTAAAGGGCGGGTCTTGACCATCCGTCGGCTGATAATGTTGACCGCTGGTCGGGGCCGCACTCAGAAGAGTTGTTGCGGGCATCCGGCGACAGGACGTCCTCCACGGGGGACCGGCCGGAGGAGGTGGGGCTGCAATGGATCGAAGTCGATCGTGCAGTACCAACCGCTCTTCCACTTCCTGCACGGGCGCGTTGCCGCCCGTTTGATCATCTGATCAGTCGAAGAGCGACGGCAGAACTTTGTCCTCCCGCCGTCCTGTTCCTTCCGTCCGCCCGGGCCTGCCCGCCTGCGGTGGCCGTGCCCTCCGGAAGGGACCTCCCACCCGTACGGTCCGCAGCCGTGCGCGCGAAGGAGCCTGCCATGTCGATGCTGCCCTACCTGCGTGCCGCCGTACGTCCGGCCCTGCGCAGGTCCACCCCGTCCCAGCCCGGCTACGACACCACCCGCGACCCGTCCGCGAGCAGCGCGGTCGTCGACTGCGCCGTGTACCGCGACGGCCGACGCGCCCTTGGATCGGCGTGCCTGACGCCGCGTGAGGCGATGGCCCGCGTGCGCGAAGGCGGCGGGTTCGCCTGGATCGGCCTGCACGAGCCGACCGGGGCCGAGTTCGCGGGGATCGCCGCCACCTTCGGCCTGCACCCGCTCGCCGTGGAGGACGCGGTGCACGCGCACCAGCGGCCGAAGCTGGAGCGCTACGACGACACGCTCTTCACCGTCTTCAAGACGATCCACTACGTGGAGCACGCCGAACTGACCGCCACCAGCGAGGTGGTGGAGACGGGCGAGGTGATGTGCTTCACCGGCCCGGACTTCGTCATCACGGTCCGGCACGGCGGCCAGGGCTCCCTGCGCTCGCTGCGCCACCGCCTCCAGGATGACCCCGAGCTGCTCGCCAAGGGCCCCTCGGCCGTCCTGCACTCCATCGCCGACCACGTCGTCGACGGGTACATCGCGGTCGCCGCGGCCGTCCAGGACGACATCGACGAGGTGGAGAACGCGGTCTTCGCCGCGCCCGCCAAGGGCACCGCACGGGGCGGCGACGCGGGCCGCATCTACCAGCTCAAGCGCGAGGTGCTGGAATTCAAGCGGGCCGTCTCCCCGCTGCTGCGGCCGATGGAGCTGCTGAGCGAGCGCCCGATGCGGCTGGTGGACCCGGACATCCAGAAGTACTTCCGCGACGTCGCCGACCACCTGGCACGGGTGCACGAGCAGGTCATCGGCTTCGACGAGCTGCTGAACTCGATCCTCCAGGCCAACCTCGCGCAGGCGACGGTCGCCCAGAACGAGGACATGCGCAAGATCACCTCCTGGGCGGCGATCATCGCCGTCCCGACGATGATCTGCGGGGTCTACGGGATGAACTTCGAGTACATGCCGGAGCTCCACTGGCGCTACGGCTATCCGATGGTGATGGCCGCGATCGCCGGATCCTGCTTCACCATCCACCGCGCGCTGCGCCGCCACGGCTGGCTGTAGGCCCCCCGGGCGTCTGCGCGGGCACCCCCTACTCTGTTGCGCATGACTCTCAGCACGCTCGACCTGGCCCTCGTCGAGGAGGCCACCAAGAAGTCCGGCCTGATCTGGGTCCGCGGCTCCGGGGCCGACCGGGCCCTGTGGCACGCCTGGGTGGACGGCGCGGCCCACGTGCTGGGCGACGGGCCCGGAGAGCAGCCGTTCCCGGGGCTCGCGGACGGCGGGGCCGCCGAGGTCACCGTGCGCAGCAAGGACAAGGGCGGCCGGCTGGTGGCCTGGACGGCGACCGTACGGGAGCTCGCGCCCCGCAGTGAGGAGTGGCAGGCCGCGGTCGCCGAGCTGAAGGGGAAGCGGCTGAACGCGCCCGACTCGGAGGAGATGACCGAGCGGTGGGCGCGCGAGTGCCGGCTGCTGCGGCTGGAACCGGTGACCGCGAGCACCGACCTGCCGGGCGGATCGCTGGCCGCGCCCCCGCTGGGCTCGCCGGCGGTCACCCGGCGCCCGGTCCCGGCCGGCCTGCCGAAGCTCCTGCTCAAGCGGAAGAAAGCGGCGCGGGGCTAGACCGCGGACGGCGGCTACTTCGTCGGGTTCGAGCCCTGTCCGGAGCCCTTCCCCGGGCTCGGGGCCGGCTCCCCGCCCTGGTCCTTGGTCGTCGGCATCTGCGACCCGTAGTCGACGGTCTGGTCCTGCGCCGGCGCCTCCAGCGGGAAGGCCTTGCCCCACTCCGCGAGGTCGACCCGGCCGGCGCCGCCGGCCCGCTCCAGGCGCAGCGGGTACGGGGTGCCCTCCAGGGAGACCGACAGCTTGCCGCCCTTGCCCTTGTCCGCGGTGACCGGGACCGCGCGGGCCGGCCCGACCTTGGTGTACTCGCCCTTGGTCAGCTTGCCGTCGAGCCCGAGCAGCCCGTCGAGCAGCACGTGCATGTCGGTGAACCCGCGGAACTGCTTGTACGTGGGGTCGCTGTCGGGCACCTTCACGTACTTGTCGCCGAGCTTGCCGGCCGAGTCGGACTTCCCCCAGAAGGCCGCGCTCGCCTTGAGGTAGAGCTGCTCGCCCACCCGCAGCACCTGGAAGGTGTCCTCCTTCGACTTCACCTCGCCGGAGCCGCCGTCCTTCTTGAGGCGCATGTCGAGCGTGAAGGACTTGCCGCCGCTGACGAGCGTGCCGGACAGGTGCACGGAGTCGGCGGCGCCGGCCGCGGCCTTCGCCTTGTTCTCGATCTGGTCGGCGGAGAGCTTGCCGACCCCGTTGGTGCCCTTGTCCGGGTCCGCCCCGCAGCCCGTACCGGTGACGGCCAGGCCCGCGAGCAGGACACCGGCGAAGGCCGCCCGGCGCAGCCGAGCGGCGGGGAGGTAGGCGGTCACGGCAGGTGCCTCTCGTCGTGCGTCTTCGAGCAGCAGGCAGCGTACCCGCCCGTACCTCACGTGCCGGGCGGGTGGTCGGCGTCTCCCCCGGCGCCCACGGGCGGACGGCCCCACCAGGACGCTCTCCGACGGCACGGGCTAGCCTGAGGGGCGGCAGGACTGAGGATCGACGCTCTAGGAGGCGCTCGCATGGCTGGTGGCGCCCCGCGGATTTTCGTCTCGCATCTGTCGGGTGTGCCCGTCTTCGACCCCAACGGCGACCAGGTCGGCCGCGTCCGCGACCTCGTCGCGATGCTGCGCGTCGGCGGCCGTCCGCCGCGGCTGCTGGGCCTGGTGGTCGAGGTGGTCAGCCGGCGCCGGATCTTCCTGCCGATGACCCGGGTGACGGGCGTGGAGTCCGGCCAGGTCATCACCACTGGCGTCGTCAACATGCGGCGCTTCGAGCAGCGGCCCACCGAGCGGCTGGTCCTCGGCGAGCTGCTGGACCGGCGGGTGAAGCTGGTCGCGGGCGGCGAGGAGGTCACCGTCCTCGACGTGGCCATCCAGCAGCTGCCGGCCCGCCGGGACTGGGAGATCGACAAGATCTTCGTGCGGAAGGGCAAGGGCGGGGCGCTGCGGCGGCGCGGCGAGACCCTGACCGTGGAGTGGTCGGCGGTCACCGGCTTCTCGCTGGAGGAGCACGGGCAGGGCGCCGAGAACCTGGTCGCGACCTTCGAGCAGATGCGCCCGGCCGACGTGGCGAACGTCCTGCACCACCTGACTCCGAAGCGGCGCGCCGAGGTGGCCAGCGCCCTCGACGACGACCGGCTCGCGGACGTCATGGAGGAGCTGCCCGAGGACGAGCAGGTGGAGATCCTCGGCAAGCTGAAGGAGGAGCGCGCCGCCGACGTCCTGGAGGCGATGGACCCGGACGACGCGGCCGACCTGCTCTCGGAGCTGCCGGAGGACGACAAGGAGCGGCTGCTGACGCTGATGCAGCCGGACGACGCGGCCGACGTGCGCCGTCTGCTGTCGTACGAGGAGAACACCGCGGGCGGTCTGATGACCACGGAGCCGATCGTGCTGCGGCCGGACGCGACCGTCGCGGACGCGCTGGCCCGCGTACGGCAGGCGGACCTGTCGCCGGCGCTGGCCGCCCAGGTGTACGTGTGCCGGCCGCCGGACGAGACGCCCACGGGCAAGTACCTGGGCACGGTGCACTTCCAGCGGCTGCTGCGGGACCCCCCGTTCACACTGGTCAGCTCGATCGTGGACGCGGGCCTGCCGCCGCTGCGGCCGGACGCCTCGCTGCCGGTGGTGACCAGCTACCTGGCCGCGTACAACATGGTCGCGGTGCCGGTGGTCGACGAGAGCGGTTCGCTGCTGGGCGCGGTGACCGTGGACGACGTACTGGACCACCTGCTGCCGGACGACTGGCGGGAGACGGACTTCCCTTCCGAGGAGGCCGTGCGTGGGCACTGAGCGGGGACGCGGCGAGCACGGGCGCGAGCGGCGCCGGGAGCAGATCCGGGAGCGGCGCGAGCACGCGCGGCTCCAGGCGCGCGAGCACGGGCTCGCGGAGGCCAACGAGCGGGCCGAGCGCGCGGAGCGGGCGGCGGAGCGGGCCGAGCGCACCAAGGCCGGACAGTCGACCGGGGCGAGTGCGCTGACGCGTTCGCGGGTCCGGCTCGACCAGCCGCGCGCGCCGCGCCGGTCGCTGCTGCCCGAGTACGACCCGGAGGCCTTCGGGCGGCTGTCGGAGCGGGTGGCGCGGTTCCTCGGCACGGGCCGGTTCATCGTCTGGATGACGCTGGTCATCATCGTGTGGGTGCTGTGGAACATCTTCGCGCCCGACCACCTGCGGTTCGACGAGTACCCGTTCATCTTCCTGACGCTGATGCTGTCGCTGCAGGCCTCGTACGCCGCCCCGCTGATCCTGCTCGCGCAGAACCGGCAGGACGACCGCGACCGGGTCAACCTGGAGCAGGACCGCAAGCAGAACGAGCGCTCCATCGCCGACACCGAGTACCTGACCCGGGAGATCGCGGCGCTGCGGATGGGCCTGGGCGAGGTCGCGACCCGCGACTGGATCCGGTCGGAGTTCCAGGACCTGATCAAGGAGATGGACGAACGGCGCCTATTCCCGCTGGAGAGTGACGAAGGCGACCGCTAGCGGCCTTTCCTGAGGCAGGCTACCGAGCCGTACCATCGGGGCATGGCTACCGACACAAGCTCCGCCGCCGTGCCTGAGCAGGACGCGATCCTCGACGCACTGGCGACGGTGAACGACCCCGAGATCCACCGGCCGATCACCGAGCTCGGCATGGTCAAATCGGTGGAGATCGGCGACGGCGGCGAGGTCGCGGTCACGGTCTACCTCACGGTGTCGGGCTGCCCCATGCGCGAAACGATCACCAAGAACGTCACCGAGGCCGTGGAGCGGGTCGCGGGCGTCACCTCGGTCGCCGTCACGCTTGAGGTGATGAGCGACGAGCAGCGCAAGGAGCTGGCGGCCACGCTGCGCGGCGGCACCGCCGAGCGCGAGGTCCCGTTCGCCAAGCCGGGCTCGCTGACCCGCGTGTACGCGGTCGCGTCCGGCAAGGGCGGCGTCGGCAAGTCGTCGGTGACGGTGAACCTGGCC
Source organism: Streptomyces sp. NPDC097981 (assembly GCF_040302565.1). Taxonomy (NCBI): domain Bacteria; kingdom Bacillati; phylum Actinomycetota; class Actinomycetes; order Kitasatosporales; family Streptomycetaceae; genus Streptomyces; species Streptomyces sp. NPDC097981. The sequence goes on along the minus strand of NZ_JBEORW010000003.1, from coordinate 96,276 downwards.
GCGGCGATGGCCGCGGACGGCCTGAAGGTCGGCGTGGTCGACGCGGACATCTACGGTCACAGCGTGCCGCGCATGCTGGGTGTGGACGGCCGCCCGACCCAGGTCGAGAACATGATCATGCCGCCGTCGGCGCACGGCGTGAAGGTGATCTCCATCGGCATGTTCACCCCGGGCAACGCGCCGGTGGTGTGGCGCGGTCCGATGCTCCACCGGGCGCTCCAGCAGTTCCTGGCGGACGTGTTCTGGGGCGACCTGGACGTGCTGCTGCTGGACCTGCCGCCGGGTACGGGCGACATCGCGATCTCCGTGGCCCAGCTGGTGCCGAACGCGGAGATCCTGGTCGTGACCACCCCGCAGCAGGCCGCGGCCGAGGTCGCGGAGCGAGCCGGCTCGATCGCCGTGCAGACGCACCAGAAGATCGTCGGTGTGGTCGAGAACATGTCCGGGCTGCCGTGCCCGCACTGCGACGAGATGGTCGACGTGTTCGGCTCGGGCGGTGGCCAGAAGGTCGCCGACGGCCTCACCAAGACGGTCGGCGCGACCGTCCCGGTCCTGGGCTCGATCCCGATCGACGTCCGGCTGCGCGAGGGCGGCGACGAGGGCAAGCCGGTCGTCCTGTCGGACCCTGACTCCCCGGCCGGTGCGGCGCTGCGCTCCATCGCGGGCAAGCTGGGCGGCCGCGCGCGCGGCCTGGCCGGCATGTCGCTGGGCATCACCCCGCGCAACAAGTTCTAGATCGTGTGGGCCCGGACCGGGCCCGCGCAGCGTGAAGGGCACCGCCGGCCGGCGGTGCCCTTTCCCGTACTGCTACTCGTACGAGGCGATGTCGCCGATCACCGAGAAGCCGAGCCCGTACGCGCTCATGCCGCGTCCGTACGCGCCCAGGTACACGCCGCCCCGGGTGGAGCCGGCGAGCACCCAGCCGAACTCGGACTCGCGGTAGTGGAAGGTCGTCGGCTCCCCGTCGACCGGGAGCGAGAGCGTCGACCAGCCCTCGCCGTCGAGGTCGTCGGCGAGCTCCCAGGCGGCCTCGGTCTGCTGGTCGAGCCAGTCGTTGCGGAGGCTGTGGTCCATCTGGCCGGGCCAGCTGTACGCCAGCAGCCCGGAGCCGGCCAGCCAGGCCGCCGAGGAGACCGAGGTGGCCTCCAGGACGCCGGTGCCGTCGCTGCTGCGGCGCAGCGGGTTGCTCGCGATGGTGACGACCACCGCGAAGCGCTCCTTCTCTCCGGTGGCGAGCTCTCCGCGGGCAGAGGGCTCGCCACCGTGGCCGGTGGACCCGTGCTCGACGGTGCCGTCTGCGCCGGTGCCCACCTGCATGAGCCAGCGGGGACCGGTGAAGGCCCCGTCCAGCCCGTACCAGGGGAAATCGGCCCGCAGGTACCCCTCGGCCGTCCGGCGGGCCGCCGGGACGGGCGCGGCGGCCTCCTGGGGCTGCGCGGGGGCCGGCTGCGGGGGTGCAGCGGCGGGTTCGGCTGGTGCGCCTGGTGCGGCAGCGGGAGCGGGCGCCTCGGCGGGCTGCACCCCTACCCGGCTACTGCTCGTGGTCTCCATCGATGCGGCCTCTCGTTCCGTGGGGTCCGGAACGGCCCTCCCCCACATCTCGTCGGGGGGACCCCCACCCTGGGGCGTCCTGGGTCCGGACTCATGGAGGATAGCCACCGGACCCCCGATCGCCGGGGAAGGCTCGAACTCAGGTGGCGTCGGCGTCGAAAGGCGTGCGCTGTTCGGCGGCCGGAGCGGCGGGCTTCTTCAACAGGTCGGGGCCGGCCGCGGCGGTCGCGGCAGAGGAGCCGGCGACGGCCGGGGCGGAGGCCGTCTCCTTGCTGTTGACGGCGTCGGTGACGTCGTTCAGCTCCTTGCGGAGATCGAAGGTGCTGCGGATCTCCCGCAGGTCCTCGTTCTCGGTCAGCTGCTTGCGGATGAACGTCTTCGGGTTCAGGTCCTCGAACTCGAAGTCCTTGAACTCGGGACCGAGTTCGGACCGGATGTCCTGCTTCGCACTGTCGGAGAACGCACGGATCTTCCGGATGACCCCGGTGACGTCCTGGATCACCTTGGGGAGCTTGTCCGGGCCGAAGATGAGGATGGCGAGCACCACGATCGTGACCAGTTCGAGTGCGCCTATGTCGTTGAACACCTTGCCGCTCCTCGGCTCTCTTCACTTCGGGCCACGACACACGGTACCGGGCGTTCTCGGCGAGCCCATACATCGGTGCCCGCATCAGCCCCGGATTCTCGCGCCCGTCATGATCCGTTCGCCGAACCGAGGACCAGTTGCAGGGTGTGCTCCCGGCCGTCGCGCTGCACGGTCAGGGTGAGCGGATCGCCCGGCCGGTGGGACCGGATCTTGATGACGAGCTCGTCGCCGCCGTGCACGCGCTGTCCGTCCACCTTGGTGATCACGTCGCCGCCCTGGATCCCGGCCCGGGCCCCGGGGCCGTCGGGGGTGACGGCCGGCTTGCCGCCCTCGCCCTTGGCGGACACGCGGGCCCCGTCGCCGGTGTACTCCATGTCGAGGGTGACGCCGATGACGGGGTGGGTGGCGTGGCCGGTGCGGATGAGTTCCTCGGCGACGCGCTTGCCCTGGTTGACCGGGATGGCGAAGCCGAGCCCGATGCTGCCGCTCTGCTTCGCGCGCTCGTCGCCGTCACCGCCGGCGTCGGCCCCCCGGATGGCGCTGTTGATGCCGATCACGCGGGCCTTGGCGTCGAGGAGCGGGCCGCCGGAGTTGCCGGGGTTGATGGGGGCGTCGGTCTGGAGGGCGTCGACGTAGCTGATGTCGCTGCCGTCGCCCTTGTCGCCGCCGGCGGTGATGGGCCGGCCGGTGGCGCTGATGATGCCGGCGGTGACGGTGTTGGAGAGGTCGAAGGGCGCTCCGATGGCCACGACCGGGTCTCCGACCTTCACGTTCTCGGAGTTCCCGAGGGAGAGCGGCTGGAGGCCCCGTACGCCTTCGACCTTGACCACGGCCAGGTCGTACCCGCTGTCCCGGCCGACCAGCTCGGCGGTGACGCTCTCGCCGGTGCTGAAGGTGACGGTTATGTCCTTGGCGTCGGCGACGACGTGGTTGTTGGTGAGGATGTGGCCCTGCGGGTCCAGGACGAACCCGGTGCCGGTGCCGCTGCTGCCGCTGCCGCGGACGTGCAGGGTCACGACGCCGGGCAGTGCGGTGGCGGCGATCCCGGCCACGCTCTCGGGGGCGCGGCCCTTGCTCTCGACGGCGGCCTGCGGGAGTTCGAGGCGGGTGCTCGCCTGCCGCTCGGCGAGCACGCCGAGCCAGCCGCCGACGCCGCCGGCGAGGAGGGCGGTCCCGAGGGCGAGGGCCACGGCGTGGCGCAGCCGGATGCCGCGGACGGCCGGTGTCCTGCCCTGGTCGGTGACGTGGAGGGGCCGTTCGGCCCAGGGGTCGTACCGCGGCCCCGCCTCCGGCGCCTGCGGTGCGGTCCCGGCCGCGGGACCGGTACCGGCCCCCGGTTCGGCTTCCGGGCCGGCCGCCGGCCCGGAGTCCGGACCGGCCTGCGCCGCCGGGGCGGCGGGGCGGCTCCACCACGACGGAGGCGTGTCGGACTGGTGCTGGTCGGCCATGGGCGCTCCCGGAGTACCTGTGGCACCGCCGGGCGGCGCATCTGCCGCCGATTCAACCAGGTCTCCTGCCCGCCGGGGGCTCCGCCCCCGGGCCTGCACCGGCTCTGCACAGGCCCTGCCCGGGGCCGGTGCGTCGGCAGGTCCGCGTCGGCAGGTCCGCGTCGGCGGGCCGGCGGCGTCAGCGGGTCAGGGAGACGGGGCGGGGGGACGGGGACAGGGACGGGGTCGGCGACAGCGGGCCCGTTGGCCGCGGACCGGCGACGGACCCGGGACTGGGCGCCCTGTCGCGGACCACCGCATCGGCCGCGGACACCGCGGGGCCGGGCCGCGACGCCGGGGCCTCGCCCCGTACGTTCGGATCGAGGGAGTCGACCGGCAGCGAGCCGCCCAACGCGATCGCGGCCAGTGAGACCGCCCCGGCCGCCACGAACGCGAAGCGGCGGCGCGGACGCCCCACCTCGTGGATGCGGAAACCCTGCTGCGGTGCGGCCGGAGCCACGTACCCGAAGAGCTCCGCCGCCCCGGGCGGACCCGGCGGCCCACCCGGGCCGGGCCCGTCCGGACCGTCGCCCGGCAGCCCCTGCAACCGGGCCAGCAGCCCGGCCGACAGCGGCGGCGGCGCACTCTCCACGAACATGCTCTTCACGCGGCGCTGCGCATCGGCCTCGGCCTTGCACCTGGCACACGTGGCCAGATGCGCCAGGACCCGCTCGCGCGCGTCATGACTCAGCTCCCCGTCGACCAGGGCGGCCAGACGGTCGCCCAGGTGCTGCTCGGCGGGGGACGGACCGACTCCGCTCACTCGGCTCCGCCCTCTCCCCCGGCGCCCGGCGCGCCCACCGCCGCTCCGGCCAGCGCACGCTGCTCGGCACGCGCCTCGGGAGACCGGTGCTTGAGCGCCTTGCGCAGGTGCGAACGGCCCCGGTGGATACGGCTGCGCACCGTGCCCAGCTTCACGCCCAGCGTGGCCGCGATCTCCTCGTACGACAGGCCCTCGATGTCACACAGCACCACGGCCGCGCGGAACTCGGGCGCGAGGGTGTCCAGCGCCTGCTGCACGTCCGCGTCGAAGTGGGTGTCGTGCAGGACCTGCTGGGGGGACGGCTCACGGCTCGGCAGCCGCTCGGCGGCGTCGTCGGCGAGCGCGTCGAACCGGATCCGCTGCTTGCGGCGGACCATGTCGAGGAACAGGTTGGTGGTGATCCGGTGCAGCCAGCCCTCGAACGTGCCCGGCGTGTACGTGGACAGCGAGCGGAAGACGCGGACGAAGACCTCCTGCGTCAGGTCCTCGGCATCGTGCTGGTTGCCCGTCAGGCGGTAGGCGAGGCGGTAGACCCGCGCACTGTGCGTGCTGACGATCTCCTCCCATGAAGGAGGGGTCCACGCCTGGGTGCCCGCATCGGCGGCAAAGGTCGCGGTGGTTGCGGTGCCAGCGGTGTGGAAGCGGTCAGCAATGTTGGTCACGGATTTCGGCTCACCCGCCGACCAGAAGAGGCGTCTGAATACGCCCCCACGATCCACAGGCGCAGCCGCACCTCCCCTATCGGCTCTGGTGGTGTCCAGTGGAGTCCCTACCATAGCCACCCCTCCCGTCAGCTCCGGATAAGCGTTTTTGCATTAACTTTGCACGTGCCTGTGCCTCGCCGGGCCGTCGATCTGCCCGGTGCCGTCCCCATCCATCCCGGCTGCACCCCGCCCCTGCGCCCCTTTTGCCTCGCTGGTCTTTCCGCCGCTGTCTTCTTCAACGCCCGGTCCCATCTGCGGGTTCCCGACGTCAGCGGATACAGTCACCGTTGCGCCAACTATGGGGACAGGAGAGGGTCATTACCGGCAACCGGCAGACGAGCTGGGCGTTCGCCGACGCGTTTGTCGCCGAGGACGACGCTCTGCGGTGGGCCCGCGACCGGGCCAGGGAAGCGGGCCTGCGCTCCGTCTCCCCGGGCACCGGGGCCGCGCTGCGCCTGCTCGCCGCCACCGCGGACGCCAAGGCCGTCGCCGAGATCGGCACCGGCACCGGCGTCTCCGGCATCCACCTCCTCCACGGCATGCGCCCCGACGGGGTCCTGACCACCGTGGATCCCGAGGCCGACCGTCAGGCCTTCGCCCGCCAGGCCTTCCGCGCCGCCGGCTTCGCGGGCAACCGCGCCCGGTTCATCCCCGGCCGCGCACTCGACGTACTCCCGCGGCTCGCGGACGGCGGCTACGACCTCGTCTTCTGCGACGGGGACCCGACCGAGTCCCTCGACTACCTCGCCGAATCGTTGCGCCTGCTGCGCCCCGGGGGGCTGGTGTGCTTCGAGGGGGTCTTCTCGGACGGCCGCACCGTCGACTCGGCGGCCCAGCAGACCGAGGTGCTGCGCGTACGGGAGCTGCTGCGCAGCGTACGGGAGAGCCCGGCACTGGAGGCCGCCCTGCTCCCGGTGGGCGACGGCCTGCTGTGCGCGGTCCGGCGCTGAGCCGCGGAAACGCCGGGTCCCAAAAGCGCCGGGCTACTGAAACAACACTGCCCCGGCCGCGGGAAGCGGCCGGGGCAGTGCAGAGAATGCAGTGGTGCGGTGCTGCCGACTGGTTAGCCGACGACCTTCTTCAGGGCGTCACCCAGGGCGTCCGCCTCGTCCGGAGTCAGCTCGACGACGAGCCGACCGCCGCCCTCGAGCGGTACGCGCATGACGATGCCCCGCCCCTCCTTGGTGACCTCGAGCGGGCCGTCGCCCGTCCGCGGCTTCATGGCCGCCATGCTCGTTCCCCTTCCTGAAACCAGCTCATCGTCAGCCGACGGCCCCATTCAGGCGCCTGGAACCCGGCATCGAACACATTGCTTCCTGGCCATTATCCCGCATGTCAGGACCCGATGACCAACATCGGCAGGGAACGCTTGCGCAACGCGCTCGGCCAAAACCACTCATTTCGGGGACGTGCCTGCGATACTTCGCCGCCGCACCCTGCGTCCGCCCTCCGCTTTCTTTGACGCACATCACATGCCCCGGAGCGGTCCGGTCCGCCATGCTGGCCCTTGCACCGGCCGGTACCGGCCGGTAGCCAAGCCCGCGACGAAGGGGAACCGCCTGCCATGGCCGACAGCGTGCTCTACGAAGTGACCGACGGACTCGCCAAAATCACCATCAACCGCCCCGACGCCATGAACGCGATGAACACCGAGGCCAAGGTCGCGCTCCGCGACGCGCTCCAGGCGGCGGCCGCGGACACGGCCGTCCGGGCGGTGCTGCTGACCGCGGCCGGCAACCGGGCGTTCTGCGTCGGCCAGGACCTCAAGGAGCACATCGGGAACCTGGCGGCGGACCGCGAGACCGGTTCCTCGCTGACCATGAGCACGGTCGCGGACCACTACAACCCGATCGTGCGCGCCCTGACCGAGATGCCCAAGCCGGTGGTGGCGGGCGTCAACGGCGTCGCGGCCGGAGCGGGCTTCGGCTTCGCGCTGGCGGCGGACTTCCGGGTCGTCGCCGACACGGCGTCCTTCAACACCTCCTTCGCGGGGGTGGCGCTCACCGCCGACTCGGGCGTCTCCTGGACCCTGCCCCGCCTGATCGGCGCCTCCCGGGCCGCCGACCTGCTGCTCTTCCCCCGCTCGGTGAAGGCCCAAGAGGCGTACGAGCTCGGCATCGTGAACCGCCTGGTCCCCTCGGACTCCCTGCACGCGGAGGCCGAGGCGGTGGCCCGCACCCTGGCAGCCGGCCCGACGGTGGCCTACGCGGCCCTGAAGGAGTCCCTGGCGTACGGGGCCTCCCACTCTCTGGTGGAGGCCCTGTCCCACGAGGAGACCCTGCAGGCCCGCGCGGGCGCCTCCGAGGACCACTCCATCGCCGTCGAGGCCTTCCTCGCCAAGCAGCCGCCGAAGTACCTGGGCCGCTGAGCCCGGCGCCGTCGCCGCGGCCGCCCGTCCCCGCACCCGCCGCCGCTCAGGCGGGGGTACGGGCGACGCAGGCGGCCAAGTGGTCGTTGACCAGCCCGCAGGCCTGCATCAGGGCGTAGGCGGTCGTGGGGCCGACGAAGCGGATACCGGCCTTCTTCAGTGCCTTGGACAGGGCCGTGGACTCGGGCGTCACCGCCGGGACGTCGGAGATCGTCGCGGGGGCCGGGCGGCCGGGCTCCGGGGCGTGCGACCAGATCAGGGCCTCCAGTTCACCCGGCTCCCATCCCGCCAGGACCTTCGCGTTGGCGAGCGTGGCCTCGATCTTGGCCCGGTTGCGGATGATCCCCTCGTCGGCGAGCAGCCGCTCCCGGTCGGCCGGCCCGAACGCCGCGACCTCGGCGATCACGAACCCCGAGAACGCCTTGCGGAAGCCCTCCCGCCGCCGCAGGATCGTCAGCCAGGACAGCCCCGACTGGAAGGCCTCCAGACACAGCCGCTCGTACAGGGCGTCGTCCCCGTGCACCGCGCGGCCCCACTCCGTGTCGTGGTACGCGATGTAGTCCTCGGTGGCCAGCGCCCAGGGGCAGCGCAGGCCGCCGTCCGGACCCTCGACGGCCGTCACTGCCCCTCCTTGTGGAGATCGACCGTGCCCGACGCCTGCACGCGGGGCTGCGCCGCCGCGGCCGTCAGCTCCACGATCCGCGCGTCCCGCTCGGCGAGCTCCGCCCCGAGCCGCTCCAGTACGTCGTCCACCTCGGCCATCCGGTAGCCGCGCGGCGCGACCGGCAGCCGCAGCGCGTCGATGTCGGCCTGCACGACCGGGCGGCTCTCCGGCAGCGCGTCCGCCACCCGGTCCGGCTCCGCCTCCGGCAGCACGGCCTCGGAACCACCGCCCACCACGGCCAGGGTGACCGCCGCGACGACCACGACCAGCGCGATCAGCAAGAACCAGAACACGAGCAACTCCCTGAGAGACATCGGGCCACCGGCCACCAGGTTAAGGTCGCAGCGAGGCGCAAGGGCCGCCGGAGGAGGAAAGAACGGGATGCTGCGACTGGGCAGGCGCGAGTTCGACACCCACGAGCCGGTGATCATGGCCATCGTGAACCGGACTCCGGACTCCTTCTACGACCAGGGCGCGACGTTCCGCGACGAGCCCGCGCTGGACAGGGTCGAGCAGGCGGTCGCCGAGGGCGCCGCGATCATCGACATCGGCGGGGTCAAGGCGGGCCCGGGCGAGCACGTGGACGCGGTCGAGGAGGCCCGGCGCACGGTCGGCTTCGTGGCCGAGGTACGGCGCCGCCACCCGGACGTGGTGATCAGCGTCGACACCTGGCGGCACGAGGTCGGCGAGGCGGTCTGCGAGGCCGGGGCCGACCTGCTCAACGACGCCTGGGGCGGCGTCGACCCGAAGCTGGCGGAGGTCGCGGCACGGCACGGCGCCGGCCTGGTCTGCACCCACGCGGGCGGGGTCGAGCCCCGCACCCGGCCGCACCGGACGTCGTACGACGACGTGATGGCGGACATCCTGCGGGTCACGGTGGGGCTGGCCGAGCGCGCGGCCGCGCTGGGGGTCCGCCGGGACGCGATCATGATCGACCCGGGCCACGACTTCGGGAAGAACACCCGCCACTCGCTGGAGGCCACCCGCCGCCTCGGGGAGATGACCGACACCGGCTGGCCGGTGCTGGTCTCCCTGTCCAACAAGGACTTCGTCGGCGAGACCCTTGACAAGCCGGTCAAGGAGCGCCTGTTGGGCACCCTGGCCACGACGGCCGTCTCGGCCTGGCTGGGCGCCCAGGTCTACCGCGTCCACGAGGTCGCGGAGACCCGGCAGATCCTGGAGATGGTCCGCTCCATCCAGGGCCACCGCCCACCGGCCGTCGCCCGCCGCGGACTGGCCTGACCGGTACGTGCGCGGGCCCCCGGCGGTCGTCCGCCGGGGGCCCGCGCAGCGGCTGCTACTTGCCGACTTCCTTGGTCACCAGGGCGATCGCCTCGTCGACGTCGTCCGTGACGTGGAAGAGGTAGAGGTCGCGCTCCGAGGCCTTGCCCTGCGCGATCACCGTGTTCTTCAGCCACTCGACCAGGCCGGACCAGTACTCCGATCCGAACAGCACGATCGGGAACCGGGTGATCTTCTGGGTCTGGACCAGGGTCAGGGCCTCGAACAGCTCGTCCAGCGTGCCGAGTCCGCCCGGCAGGACCACGAAGCCCTGGCTGTACTTCACGAACATCGTCTTGCGGACGAAGAAGTACCGGAAGTTCAGCCCGAGATCCACGTGCTGGTTGAGCCCCTGCTCGAAGGGCAGCTCGATGCCCAGGCCCACGGAGATCCCGTTGGCCTCCCGGGCGCCCTTGTTGGCCGCCTCCATCGCGCCCGGGCCGCCGCCCGTGATCACCGCGAAGCCCGCCTCGACGAGTGCGCTGCCGATCCTCACGCCGGCCTCGTACTCCGGGGAGCCGACGGGCGTACGGGCGGAGCCGAACACGCTGATCGCCGGCGGCAGCTCCGCCAGCGTGCCGAAGCCCTCGATGAACTCCGACTGGATGCGCAGGACCCGCCAGGGATCGGTGTGCACCCACTCGGAAGGCCCGGCCGAATCCAGCAGCCGCTGGTCCGTCGTACTGCCCGCCTGCACCTGGCTCCGCCTGCGCAGCACCGGCCCGAGCTGCTGCTCCTCGGGCCGACGACGAGCGGTGCCTTCGGGGTTGCCCATGATGTGCTCCCTCCTGCTGATCGTTGGATCAGGGTAGGCGCACAAAGGTGACGAGAAGCGGAATTCAGGAGGTCAGCCAGGCGCGGAGTCGTTCCTCGCAGTGGAGGATCGCCTTCGTCTCCACCCGCTCGTCCACCTTGTGGGCCAGCAGGGCGTCGCCCGGGCCGTAGTTCACCGCCGGAACGCCGAGGGCGCTGAAGCGGGACACGTCCGTCCAGCCGAACTTCGGCATGGCGCGCCCGCCGACCGCCTCCATGAAGGCCGCCGCCGCGGGGTGGGAGAGGCCGGGGAGGGCGCCGCCCGAGAAGTCGTCGATGACGAACTCCTCGACGCCGCAGTCCGCGAAGACCTCCCGGACGTGGGCGATCGCGTCGTCCATGCTGCGGTCCGGAGCGAAGCGGAAGTTCACCGTCACCGTGCACGCGTCGGGGATGACGTTGTTGGCGACACCGCCCTCGATGCGGACCGCGTTGAGGCCCTCGTGGTACTCCAGGCCGTCGATGACGGGCTTGCGGGGCTCGTACGCCGCGAGTTTGGCGAGAATCGGGCTCGCCGCGTGGATGGCGTTGGATCCCATCCAGCTGCGCGCGGAGTGGGCGCGTTCGCCGGAGGTGCGGAGCAGGACGCGCAGGGTGCCCTGGCAGCCGCCCTCGACCTCGGCGTTCGACGGCTCCAGCAGGACGGCGAAGTCGCCGGTCAGCCAGTCGGGGTGGGCCTCGGCAACCTTGCCCAGGCCGTTGAGGTCGGCGGCGACCTCCTCCTGGTCGTAGAAGACGAACGTGAGGTCGCGGTTGGGCTCGGGCACGGTCGCGGCGATGCGCAGCTGTACGGCGACGCCGGATTTCATGTCGGTCGTTCCGCAGCCCCACAGGACGTCGTTCTCGTCCAGGCGGGACGGGACGTTGTCGGCGATCGGCACGGTGTCGAGGTGGCCGGCGAGCACGACGCGCTCGGCCCTGCCGAGGTTCGTACGGGCCACGACGTTGTTGCCGTACCGGTCGACCGTGAGGTGCGGGAGAGCGCGCAGGGCGTGTTCCACCAGGTCGGCGAGGACCTTTTCGTCGCCGCTCACGGACGGGATGTCGACGAGCCGGGCGGTCAGCTCGGCTGCGTCGAGGGTGAGGTCCAGCTCGGATTCGGACATGGCTCCGACCCTAACGCCCCGGGCTGCGACGAAGCTCCCACGTCCGGCCGGTGGACGCGCCGCATGGCTCAAGTACGGTGGGCGCGTGTCCCAGAGCGATCACCCCCGCCCTCGCCGCCGCCGGCCGCTGCTCAAAGTCGCCGGTGCATTCGTGCTGCTCGCGCTGATCGGCTACTTCGCCGTGCAGTACGACTCGACGAACGGCGGTGGCGGCGCCCCGCACTGCACGGCCAATGCGCGCCCGGGCTCGGGCGGGGTCGACATGACCCCGGAGCAGGCGGCCAACGCGGCGACGATAGCCGCGGTCGGCGTGGCCAAGGGCCTGCCGGACCGAGCCGTGACCATCGCGCTGGCGACCGCGATGCAGGAGTCGGCGCTGCGCAACCTCGACCACGGCGACCGGGATTCGCTCGGCCTGTTCCAGCAGCGGCCCTCGCAGGGCTGGGGCACCCCGCAGCAGATCAAGGACCCGGTGTACTCGGCCGGGATCTTCTACGACCGCCTGGTCGCGATCAAGGGGTACTCGCGGCTCCCGCTGACGGAGGCCGCGCAGCAGGTGCAGCTCAGCGGCTTCCCCCAGGCGTACGCGAAGCACGAGCCGGACGCGACCGTCGTGACGGCGGCCTTCGCCGGTGACGGCGAGCTGACGTGCGGCGGGCCCGCGCCCACCGCGCCGGGCGACTCGGAGAAGGTGCGCACGGAGCTCACCCGGATCTTCGCCAAGGACAAGCTGCACGCGGCCGCTCCGGCGAGGCCGGGCCCGGCTCAGGCCGCGGGTCCGGCGGGCAAGCAGGTCAAGGAGGCCGAAGTGGCCTTCGTGGAGAAGCGGGACGGGGGCGCGCCCGCGGCGCGCGGCAGCAAGGCGATGGCGGGCTGGGCGGTGGCCAACTCCCGCGGGATGGGCATCGCCCGGGTCTCGTACGGCCCGGCGGGCTGGATCGCCGGCGAGGCCAAGGGCAAGTGGCAGCAGAAGGGCGGCCGGGACGCGAAGTCCGGCGCCGTCGATCCCCACGGCGCGCAGCCGGGCGAGGTACGGATCTTCGTGGCCCGCTGACCCTGCGTCCACGCGCGGGGCGGGGCGGGGCGGCCGTCCGCCGACACGCCGTCCGTGCGGGGTGGCCGCCTGTACGAGGCGTCCCCCGTCCGGGGGTGACCTGCGGGCGGCCCGGGCCGCCTCCCCGAGGACGAAGGCCCTGGTCGGCGCGCATTCAATGGGCTTGTCGCGGAAGCCGATTAAACGATGCGTTACCGATCCTTTACCCGGTCTCTCCGCAACTCCACCCGCCCCCCGAGCGGTTGTACACGGCGTACTCAGCCGCTACCGCTTAGGAGCATCATGTCCCTCCCCCTGACCCGCCGGATCGCCCGTACCGCGCTGCTGCTCGCAGCCGGGGCAGCTCCCGTGGTCGGTGCGGCCGGCGCGGCCAGCGCCGCGGGCCTGGAGCCTGTTTCACAGCTGGGCCAGCTGGGCGCCCTCACCAGCCCGGACGCCGCGGGTTCCGCCGTCGGCACTGGTGAGGCCGCTGCCACCACCGTGACGGAGACCGCCGCGGGCACCGCCGCCAAGGCCGTTCCCGGCGCCCCCGCCGAGGTCGCCGACACCGCGGGCGCCCTGATCGGCGGGCTGCCGGCCAAGGGTCTGCCGGGCGGCGCGGTGCCGACCGGCAACCTGACCGGCGCGGTTCCCGCCCAGGGGCTGCCGCTGGGCGGCCTCCCCCTGGGCGGCTGACCCGCCGGAAGCAGGAACACCGAGGGGCCGGGAGCGCGAACTCCCGGCCCCTCGGGCCGTCTGCGGGGTACGGGGTGCGGGGACCCGATCAGGCGAGGCGCTTGACCGCCGCTTCGACGCGCTCGTCCGTGGCCGTGAAGGCCACCCGGACGAACCGCGCGCCCGCCTCGCCGTAGAAGTCGCCCGGTGCGACCAGGATGCCCAGCTCCGCGAGGTGGGCGACCGTGTCCCAGCAGCGCTCGTCCCGGGTCACCCACAGGTACAGGCTGGCCTCGCTGTGCTCGACCCGGAACCCGTGCGCCTCCAGGGCCGCCCGCAGCGCCTCGCGCCGCGCGGCGTAGCGCCCGCGCTGCTCCTCGACGTGCGCGTCGTCGCCGAGAGCGGCGACCGTGGCCGCCTGGACCGGCGCCGGGGTCATCATGCCGCCGTGCTTGCGGATCTCCAGCAGCTCGCCGAGGACGTCGGCGTCACCGGCGATGAACGCGGCCCGGTAGCCCGCCAGGTTGGACCGCTTGGACAGGGAGTGGACGGCGACGATGCCCTCGTACGAGCCGCCGCAGACGTCGTCGTGCAGGACGGAGACGGGCTCGGCCTCCCAGCCGAGCTCCAGGTAGCACTCGTCGCTGAACAGCAGGATCCCGTGCTCGCGCGCCCAGGCAACGATCCGGATCAGGTCTTCCTTCGGGATGACCTTTCCGGTGGGGTTGGACGGGGAGTTGAGCCACAGCAGCTTCACGCCTGCCGGGTCGAGGTCCGTGGGGTCGTCGTAGACCACCGGCTCGGCCCCGCACAGCCGTGCGCCGACCTCGTACGTCGGGTAGGCGAGCCGGGGGTAGGCGACCTTGTCCCCGGCACCCAGGCCCAGCTGGGTCGGCAGCCAGGCCACCAGCTCCTTCGACCCGACGACCGGCAGGACGTTGCGGTGTCCGGCGGCACTCGCGCCCAGACGGCCCTTCAGCCAGCCGGTGATCGCGTCGCGCAGCGCGACGGTGCCCCACACCGTGGGGTAGCCCGGGGAGTCGGCGGCCGCGACGAGGGCGTTCTGGATCAGCTGCGGGACCGGGTCCACGGGCGTGCCGACCGACAGGTCGACGATGCCGTCGGGGTGGGCCGCCGCCGTCTTCTTGTACGGCTCCAGCTTGTCCCAGGGGAAGGCGGGAAGACGTGCGGATACTGCGGCCACGGTGGTCTCTGCTCTCTGCTGGTGCTGGACGTGCTGGACGTACCGGTGGTGCGGGCAAATGACTCGGTCCCGCGCGGCACGGGGGCCGTACGGGACCGGGTCACACGCTCCGCCGTGTGTGGCGGTGGCCGTCAGTGGCCCTCGCCCATGGGCGGGAGCGCGGCGATGAAGGGGTGATCGCGCTCGATCAGGCCCAGCTTGGAAGCACCACCGGGCGAACCGAGCTCGTCGAAGAACTCGACGTTCGCCTTGTAATACTCCTTCCACTCTTCCGGAGTGTCGTCCTCGTAGAAGATGGCCTCGACCGGGCAGACCGGCTCACACGCACCACAGTCGACGCACTCGTCCGGGTGGATGTACAAGGACCGCTGGCCCTCGTAGATGCAGTCGACGGGGCACTCTTCGATGCATGCCTTGTCCTTGACGTCGACACAAGGCTCCGCGATGACGTAGGTCACGCTCTCGTTCCTCCTCGGTAGGGCTTTCCATATCGCGCGGGAGCGCGGCGTCGTCGATGCCCACGCCTAGTATCTCCGTTCCCGGGCACGATCCGAACAGGAGGGGCGGACAGAGCTGTGGAAATCACTGCCGGTGGGCTGCTGGAGATCCGTATTACCCCGGCTGACGTGGGAAAACGAGTCTCTGTACGGCGGGTGGAGAGAGGGTCGAGCGGGGCGCCGTCGTTCACTGACACGGTAGGCGTTCTCACATCCTGGGACCAGGGTGTGCTGACGATCACACGAAAGAGCGGCGAGATCGTCCACATCACGGAATCGACGCTGGTGGCGGGCAAGACCGTACCCCCGGCACCGGCCCGGCGGCGGGGCCCCGCGGCCTCTTTCGAGGAGCTGGCGCGGGCCGGGGCGCGGGCCTGGCAGCCGCTGGAGAGCGAGCCGCTGGGCGAGTGGACGCTGCGGGCGGCCGGCGGCTTCACCCGGCGGGCCAACTCCGTGCTACCGCTCGGCGACCCGGGGGTCCCTCTGGAGGAAGCACTCGCGCGAGTGACGTCCTGGTACGCGGAACGTGAACTTCCGGCGTATGTGCAGACGGCGACGGGGGCGGCCGGCACCCAGGAGCTGCTGGGCGCGGAGCTTGAGCGCCGCGGCTGGGTGAACGAGGTGTCGGCGGAGGTCCGGATCGCGGCGCTTGCGCCGATCGGGGACGTGGACGCCCCCGCCGCCGCCTCCGAGGTACGGCTGACCCGCGCGCCGGACGAGGAGTGGCTCGGGCGGTACGGGCGGGTCAAGGACCCCGAGGTGGCCCGGCAGGTCCTGGTCGCCGGGCCGTCGGTGTGGTTCGCGACGCTGCCGGGGCGGGCGATCGGGCGGCTGGTGGTGGACGGCCGGTGGGCCGGCTTCGCGGCGGTCGAGGTCGACCCGGCGCACCGGCGCGCGGGCCTGGGCACGGCGGTGATGGCGGTACTGGCCCGGCAGGCGCTGGACGAGGGCGCGTCGGCGGCGTGGCTCCAGGTGGAGGCGGAGAACACGGGGGCGCGGGCGCTGTACGACGGCCTGGGCTTCGCGACGCACCACGCGTACCACCACTTCAGGGCTGCGCGATGAGCGCGCAGTCCCGGGCGCGGTTCGCGGAGGAGGCCCGCTCGGAGCGCCCCGACCTGGCGCTGCTGTGCCTGCTCCTCGCCGCGGAGGCGGACCCGGAGCTGGACGAGCGGGCCATGGACTGGGCACAGATCGAGCTGGACCGGCTGGCCGGGATGCTGCCGTACGGGCTGCGCGGCGGCAAGGCGTGGGCCTCTGCGGTGACGGAGCTGC
Source organism: Streptomyces sp. NPDC097981 (assembly GCF_040302565.1). Taxonomy (NCBI): domain Bacteria; kingdom Bacillati; phylum Actinomycetota; class Actinomycetes; order Kitasatosporales; family Streptomycetaceae; genus Streptomyces; species Streptomyces sp. NPDC097981. The sequence continues at coordinate 80,269 of NZ_JBEORW010000003.1, read as the reverse complement.
TGGGCGGCCGGATGGGCTTCCACGGCACGCCGGCGGACTACGACCGGTTGTCGTCCTCGCTGCTGCACGAGGTGCTGCGGCGGCGCCGGGGCCTGCCGATCCTGCTGTCCGTCGTCTGGCTGGAGGTCGCCCGGCGGGCGGGCGCGCCGGTGTACGGGCTGGGGCTGCCCGGGCACTTCGTGATCGGGTTCGGGGATCCGGACGAGGGGCTGGTGGTGGACCCGTTCGCCGGCGGCGCCTCGCTGGGCGCGGGTCCTGCCGAGCTGGCCGCCGAGCCGCGTACGCCCGCCCGGACGCTGGACATCGTCCTGCGGATCCTGAACAACATCAGGGCGTGGGCCTCGGCCCGTCCCGAGCAGTCGGGGGTGGCACTGTGGGCGCTGGACCTGTCGCTGCTCCTGCCCTCGCACCCGGCGTCGCTGCGGTACGAGCGGGCGCGGCTGCTGGTGGAGCGCGGGGAGTTCACGGCGGGGGCGGTGGAGCTGGAGGCGTACGCGGAGGTGGTGGCGGCGGTGGACGCGGACACGGCGGCCCGCATCCGGGGCGAGGCCGTGTCGGCCCGCGCGCTGCTGAACTGACCCGGCCCCCGGCGCCGGCTTCCGTTCGGCCGGGCGGGCGGGCCGGAGGCGGACGGGCCGGGGCCCTAGAGCCAGCCCTTCTCTCGGGCCGTCCGGACCGCTTCCGCGCGGTTGCGCGACGCCAGCTTCTGGATCGCCGTCGAGAGGTAGTTGCGGACCGTGCCCTGGGACAGGTTCAGCCGGGCCGCCAGTTCGGCGTTGGTCGCCCCGTCCTCGGCCGCCCGCAGGACCTCCCGTTCCCGGTCGGTCAGCGGGTTCGCGCCCTCCGCCAGGGCCGCCGCCGCCAGGGTGGGGTCGATGACGCGCTCGCCGGCCAGGACCTTGCGCACCGCATCCGCCAGCTGCGCCGCCGGGGCGTCCTTGACCAGGAACGCCGAGGCCCCCGCCTCCATCGCGCCGCGCAGGTAGCCGGGGCGGCCGAAGGTGGTCAGGACGACGATCTTGAGGGCCGGGACGGCGGTCCGCAGGGCCGCCGCCGCCTCGATGCCCGTCATGCCCGGCATCTCGATGTCGAGCAGCGCGACGTTCACGTCGTGCGCCCGGGCAGCCGTCACCACCTCGTCGCCGCGCGCGACTTGGGCCAGCACCTCGATGTCCGGCTCCAGTCCGAGCAGGGCCGCGAGGGCTTCCCGGACCATGGACTGGTCCTCCGCCAGGAGGATCCGGATGGGGCGTGCGCTCATGATCCCGATCCTAGGGGGATGCGGGCCAGCAGACGGAAGCCCTTCTTTCCGGCCGGGCCGGCCGACAGCGTGCCGCCCACCGCCTCCAGGCGCTCCGTCAGCCCTGTCAGGCCGTTGCCCGCCACCGCGGAGCCGCCCGCACCGTCGTCCGAGACGGACAGCTCCACCACAGGTCCGGCCAGGGTCTGGAGGGTTTCCAGCCGGACCGTGCACCGCTGCGCCCCGCTGTGCCGGACCACGTTCGTCACCGCCTCCCGCAACGACCAGGCCAGCGCCGATTCCACCTCCTCGGGCAGGTGGTCCTCCACCGGCTCCGCCGGGAGGCCCGCCTGTACGCCCGCCGCCGTCAGCGCGGTGCGGGCGCCCGCCAGCTCGCCCGGCAGGGTCGGCCGCCGGTAGCCGCTCACGGCCTCCCGTACGTCGACCAGCGCCTGCCGGCTGACCTGTTCGATGTCGGCCACCTGCCGGGCCGCCTGCTCGGGGCTGTCCGGCAGCATCCGGCCCGCCAGCTCGCTCTTGAGCGTGATCAGGGACAGCGAGTGGCCGAGCAGGTCGTGCAGGTCCCGGGCCATCCGCAGGCGCTCCTCGTTCGCCGCGAGCTGCGCCACCGTGGCCCGCGCCTCGCGGAGTTCTATCGTCGTGCGGACCATCGCGCGGATGCCGACCATCGCGAATCCGCCCATCAGGGCCGGGATCAGCAGCCCGGCCATGTATTCGTCGCCGCCCGGCACCGCGAGGGCCGTCACCGCGAGCAGGGCGGTGGCACCTGGCACCGTGAAGCGGGAGATCTCCCCCGGCAGCGCGGCGCCGGAGGAGATGGACACGTACACGAAGAGGACGAGCCATTCGCGGCCCAGGCTCAGCGACAGGACCGTGGCCTGCGCCGAGAGGACCGCCACCGAGAGCAGCACGTACCGCATCTCGGTCTGGCGGGCGGTGCGGAAGACCAGGGCCAGGTACCAGGCGACGAAGACCACGAGGCCGAAGCCGCCGAGCAGCCGGGCCCCGAGGCTGTGTCCGCCGCGGACCAGGTCGGTGACGGGGGCGCTGAGGTAGAACAGCCAGAGGCCGATCCACAGCGACTTCACGATCTTCTGCCGGCGGTTCTCGGGGCGGGCCCCGATCCGGGGCCCGCCCTTCATCCCCGTCATTCCGGTCTCGGTGACCGGCCCCATCGCACCACCCACGCTCGTCACACCCGTCACGCCTTCAGCGAGTCCTTGCGGTACAGCCAGGCGGCGGCACCGGTGAACAGTACGAAGTAGACCGTCAGGATCGCCACGTCCTTCAGGTGGGGTGCGCCTCCGAGCTCGATGGCCTGGCCGAGGCCCGCGTACGCCCGGGTCGGCAGCCACTCGGAGATGTTCTGCAGCCACTGCGGGAAGTTGGCGGTCGGCATCCACAGGCCGCCGAGGATCGAGAGGCCGAAGTAGAACAGCATCGTGATCGGGCGGACGGTGTCCCCGCTCGCGAGGTAGCCGATCGCCACGCCGAGGGCGGCGAAGACCAGGCTGCCGACCCAGATGGAGCCGATCAGGGCGAGCCACTGCCACGCTTCGAACCGGACGCCCTTGACGCCCGCCGCGACGGCGAACACGACGATGATGGCGGGCAGGGAGAGCACGCCCGCGCTGGCCGTCTTCCCCAGGACGTAGCCGCGGCCGGGCAGGGCGGTCAGCCGGAGCTGGCGCACCCAGCCCTTCTCGCGCTCCTTCGCGATGCGCTCGCTGTTGCCCATCAGGACGGCGGTCAGGGCGCCGAAGGAGGCCATCGAGACCATGTAGAAGGCGGGCATGGTCAGTTCGGTACCCATGACCTTGGTCGTGCCGTCCAGGGTGCCGCCGAGCATCAGGTACAGCGCGGCCGGGTAGAGGACGGTGAAGAATATGTACTTCTTGTTGCGCAGGGCGCGGCTGATTTCGAGCTTCACGAGCTGGTTCATGATGCGTTGGCCTCCTCGGCCTCGGTGAGGGCGATGAAGGCCTGCTCCAGGCCCAGCCCGGCGACTTCCAGGTTCCGGGGGTAGAGCCCCAGCGCGTAGACGGCGTGGACGGTGGCGTCGGCGTCGCGCGACTGGAGCCGGACCGTGTCGCCGTGGCGCTCATAGGCCGTCAGGTGCGGCAGGGCGCGCAGCGCGGCCTCGTCCACCGGGGCGTCCGCGGCCAGGTCGAAGGCGATCCGGCGGGCGCCGGCCTTCGCCTTGATCTCGGCGGCGGTGCCGTCGGCGAGGAGCCGGCCCTTGTTCAGGACCAGGACCCGGTCGGCGATCGCATCGGCCTCTTCCAGGTAGTGCGTGGCGAAGAGGACCGTGCGGCCCTGGGAGGCCTGCTCGCGCATCGTGGCCCAGAAGGCCTGGCGGGAGGTGACGTCCATGCCGGTGGTCGGCTCGTCGAGGACAATCAGGTCGTTGCGGCCGGCCGTCGCGAGGGCGAAGCGGACGCGCTGCTCCTGGCCGCCGGAGAGCTTGTTGACCATGCGGTCGGCGATCTCGCCGATCCCGGCACGGCTGAGCACCTCGTCCACCGGGTAGGGGCGGGGGTGCAGGGAGCAGCCGAGGGCGACGACCTCCCGTACGGTCACGTCCTCCATCAGGCCGCCGCTCTGGAGCATGGCGCCGACCCGGCCGGCCGCGATGGCCTCGCGCGGGGTGGTGCCGAAGAGCCGGACGGTGCCGGAGTCGGCGGGGCGCAGGCCCAGCAGCAGGTCGAGGGTGGAGGACTTGCCGGCGCCGTTGGGGCCGAGCAGTGCGACGGTCTCGCCGGGGTGGAGTTCGAGGGAGAGGCCGTCGACCGCGCGGACCGCGCCGTAGTTCTTGGACACGTGTCGGAAGGACACCACGGGCCCGGCATCCGGTCCGGTGTCCTGAGCGGCGGTGGTGTGCGCCGAGGTCGTCGTCGTCATGACCGAAGATTCCCCCGTACGGGGGTGCGCGCGGCAGTGTCTGCGGTCGTGACTGGCGGATGACAGATGTCATGCGGCCGGTGTGACGGCCGGGCGGGCGGGGCCCGGCGGCGGGCAGCGCGGAGCCCCCGTCCGATGGCCGGACGGGGGCTCCGCGGAGGACCTGGCCGCTAGCTGGCGTTGGTGTCGATCGTGCCGGTCCGCTCGGCCGGGGTCTTGCCGCGCAGCGCCTTGCCGAGCGCGCCGGCCACGTCCTGCGGGGTGACCGCGGTCTTCTCGCCCGTGCCGCGCATGATCAGGACGCCGTCGAAGCTGTTCCCGTACGTCGCCTTGAGCGCCTCCAGGTCGTACTTCTCGACCAGGTGTCCGTCCACGACCTGCATGCTGAGGATCTTGGGGAGGGACTTGGGGCCGAAGGCCAGGGACTTGGCGCCCGCCTTGACCGTGGCGTTGCCGGACATCGCGGGCTCGGCGAACTCCTTCATGGCCCGGTTCAGTTCGGCCTGGTCGATGACCGGGTTCTTGGTGGTGACCGGGAGTTCGACCGGGGCTGTCTTGCCGGTGGCGACCATGTCGCGGAAGGCCTTGGTGACCAGGGCCGCCGAGGCGTCCGGGTCCAGGGTGGATCCGGCCTTGCCGGGGACGGCCACGGCCTTGCCCGTGTCGAACTTGATGGTGCCCTCGGTGGCGGTGCCGGCGGTTCCGGCCAGCTCCTGGAGCGCGACCTGGAGCTTCTCCTCGTCGACCGGCATCACGGGGTCGGCGATGCGCTCGTTGCCGAGGAGCGAGCCGATGACCGTGACGGGGTTGTAGTCGCTGCCCGTCGCGTTGCGGACGGTGGTCTGGGCGTCCAGGCTCAGACCGGCCTTCTCGGGCTTGAGCTCGACCTGCTTGCCGCCGACGGTCAGCGTCAGCGGGGAGGCGGCGCGGTTGCCGAAGGCCGTCTGGAGCTTGCCGACGGCCTCGTCGCGGCTGCCGCTGATGTCGACGCCGAGGACGGTGGTGCCCTTGGGGACGTCGGAGTGGTTGAGGAGCAGCCCGGCGCCGTAGGCCACGCCGAGCAGGGCGATGACGCCGCCGCCGAGCAGGACCAGCCGGGAGCGACCCTTCTTGATCTTGGTCGGGGTCGCGGAGGCCGTCTTCGGGCGCGCGGGGGCGGCCGGTGCCGGGGCGGGGACCGGGGTCGGGGTCGGCCCCGGGGCCGGGAACGGGTCGTCCAGCTCGGGTCCGGGCCAGCGGGGCGCCTCCTCGCCGTGCGGGGCGCCGAGGGGGACGCTGCCGAGCGCGGGGCCGCCGGTGGGGCCCGCCGGGGCGCCGGGGCCGCCGGGGCGCCCAGGGCCTCCCGGGGCGCCGAAAGCGGGGAACGCCTCGGTGGAGGGTCCGCCGTCGGCGTCGCCGTAGCCGGGCAGGCCCGGGGTGGTGCCGACGCCGGGGCCGCCGGGCCGCCGGGGGGCGACGGGTACGTCGGGGCCGGGACCGCCCGGGCCGAAGCCGGGGCCGGCCGGAGCGGGCGCCGGGGCGAAGCCGTGGGCGGGCGTGTCGAAGGCGGGGCCGGCCGGGGCGCCGGGTCGCGGACCGGCGGAGCCCGGGGCGAAGCCCGCCGCGCGGGCGCCCGGGACACCCGGACCGGGCGGCGCCGGCGTACGGGTCGGCAGCGCCGGGGCAGGACCGGCCGGCGTACGGGTGGGCAGCGCGGGCGCGGGGCCCGACGCGGCCGGGGTACGGGTCGGCAGCGCCGGGGTGGGTGCCGGGGCGGGCGCGGGGACGGACGACTTGCGGGGTGCGAACCAGTTGTTGGCCGGCTCCTCCGGCTCGGCTGCGGGCGCGGGCTCCGGCGCGGCCGGCTCCGTCTCGGCCGCGGCCTCGGCCTCCGGCTCGGCGGCGGCGGCCGCCACCGGCTTGCGTACGACCACCGGAGGGATCGGCCGCGAACCCGGGATGTTGATCCGGATCCGGGTCGTCAGGGTGGTCTCGGTCTTCGGCCCGTCGGTGTCGGGCGTGGACGGGTTCGAGGTCACAGGGTTCTCCTCCGAGGCAGTCGCCGCGCCAGGCCCAGGCACAGGCAAGGACGGGTACTGGCCGGTTCCGTACGGCGTCGTACCCGAGGGGTAAGCGGCTCCACCGCGCCCCTGGGGCCCGGAGGACGAACTGTCGGTTTCACGACTCAAGGCAGGTTCTCCCGGTTGGCTCCGCCGCCCGTCATACCGTGCGCGGGCAGCTCGGCGGCCCGACCACCATACTGGCCGCCGCCCTCGCGCAACTGTCCTGGCGGAATCAGGGGTTCCCCTTTCACCTGCCCTGCCCCCCTTCGTGCACCCTTCACACCCCGGCCCAACCCCCTTGAACTCGCACCTCGACCGAGTTCAACGGCGCGTCACTTGCCGGACTGCGCGGCCGAAACCTCTTCCCCGAACGGGCCCCGCAGCGTGGCGCACATCACAGCCAGTACGGTCCCGCCCAAAAGGTAGGCGTACATGCCGATTCCGGACGAACCGAGCAGGAAGTCCCCCTCGGGGCGCGGAGCGCTGAGCACCACGTACGCGAGGAACCAGCCGCCCGCGCCGGCGCCCACCCCGAGCCCGGTCCCGACGGCGATCCGGCCGCCCAGGAACAGCCCGAGGAGCGCCAGCAGTCCCAGCAGCACGCCGGCGGGGAACCACAGGCCGACGACGATCCAGCCGGCCGCGCCGGTCAGCAGCCCGGCGGCCAACAGGCCGAACAGGACGGCGATCCGAGCGGGGGTCGCGGTCCAGGTCATGCCCGCACCCCCGCGAAGAGGTCCTGCTCGCGCTCGCCCGCCAGGACGCCCGGCTCACCCGCGACCAGTTCGTAGTACTCACGGGTGAACAGCGGCTGCGCGAGGTCGTTGGAGAGCGCGAAGAAGGAGCCCTCCACGGCGATCTGGGTGGCGTGGGCGCGCATCGCGGCCGCCTTGGCCGCGGCGAAGGCCTCGTCGGCCGCGATCTCGGCGGTGATCCGCCCGTCCTCGACGACACCGGGTACGTCGTCGGGCGAAGCCACCCCCGGGAAGGGCGTTGCGGTTCCGGCCGCCTTCAGCCGGACGAAGCCCTCCTCGACCACCGAGCGCGGGACCCGGTTCCAGTAGATCTTCCGGATCGCCCACGCGTCGCCGAGGTCCCGGCGGTACGTGGGCTCCGCGGCCAGCTCCGCGCCGCGCATGGCGACCCGGTGGGCCTGGATGTGGTCCGGGTGCCCGTAGCCGCCGTCGGGGTCGTAGGTGACGAGCACCTGCGGACGCACCTCGCGGATGACCTCGACGAGGTGGGCGGCGGCCTCGTCCACGTCGGCCGACCAGAAGGACCCGGGCCGGCGGTTCTGCTCGGCACCCATCATCCCGGAGTCCCGGAAGCGGCCGGGGCCGCCGAGGAACCGGTGGTCGGTGACGCCGAGTTCGGCCATGGCGGCGGCGAGCTCGCCGATACGGTGGGCGCCGAGGGTGTCGTCGCGGTCGGGCGCCAAGTGGGCGAGCCCGGGCGGGATGACCTCGCCTTCCTCGCCGAGGGTGCAGGTCACGAGCGTGACGTGGGCACCCTCGGCCGCGTACTTGGCCATGGTGACGCCGTTGTTGATCGACTCGTCGTCCGGGTGCGCGTGCACGAGGAGCAGCCGACGGGCGGGAAGACCGTTCATGAGGCCAAGCCTACGATCAAGCAGTGGGCGGCCTACAGCTTGAGGCCACTGATCATGCTGGCCACGTTCGTGGTCAGCTGGCTGAGGGTCGGCGCGATGGTCGAACTCGCCAGATAGAAACCGAGGAGCACACAGACAGCGGCGTGTCCCGCCTTCAGGCCCGACCGGCGGACCAGCAGGAAGACGACGATCGCCAGCAGCACCACGGCCGAGATCGAGAGTGCCACGGCGTTTCACCTCCACGTCGAGCGGACATCGGTACGCGTACTCGTACTCAGTGCTCGGCGGAGTCATACCCACCGTGCGCTACGGATCATAACTATCCGTACCAGCGCATCGATCGAATTCCGGCAGCACGAGGGGCGCACGCCGCGCATGCGCAGGGTCACGGGGGAGGCCGGCCGGGGAGTCTGTACGCCTCCCCGGCCGGCTGTCGGCACCCGCACGGCCGCACCGGACCCAGCCTGCACGCCCCAGATCTCGGGACAGAAACGGTCAAGTTGCCTGCACGTAAACCGCGTTGGCCGGAAGGCGGCCCTGACGGAGCGAATCCGCGCGGGGTGGCCGGATTTCGCCCCTCGCACCACGCCGGTCACTCCTCTGCCGGCGGGACCGGCGGGGTCGGCGGGGAAGGGGGCGGGGGAAGGCCGTCGGGGGGCGGGACCACCTGTTTCTCCGCCGCGAAGTGGCAGGCCGAGGGATGCGCCGCCGGTCCGGAGCGGAAGGCCTCCGGGACGGCCAGCAGCGGGACCTCGTCGGTGCAGCGCTGCTGCGCCTTCCAGCAGCGGGTGCGGAAGGGGCAGCCCGACGGCGGGTTGGCGGGGGACGGTACGTCGCCGGTCAGGATGATCCGCTCGCGGCCCTCGCGGGCCTGCGGGTCCGGGACGGGCACGGCCGACAGCAGCGCCTGGGTGTAGGGGTGGGTCGGGTGGTCGTAGATCTGGGTGTCGCTGCCGGTCTCCACCACCCGGCCGAGGTACATCACGCCGACCCGGTCGGAGATGTGCCGGACGATCGAGAGGTCGTGCGCGATGAAGACGTAGGAGAGGTCGAACTCGTCCTGGAGCCGCTCCAGAAGGTTGACGACCTGTGCCTGGACCGAGACGTCGAGCGCGGACACCGGCTCGTCCGCCACGATGATCTCCGGCTGGAGGGCGAGGCCGCGGGCGATGCCGATGCGCTGGCGCTGGCCGCCGGAGAACTGGTGCGGGTACCGGTTGATGTACTCGGGATTGAGCCCGACCACGTCGAGGAGTTCCCGGACCTTGCGGCGCCGGTCGCCCTTCGGGGCCACCTCGGGGTGGATGTCGAAGGGCTCCCCGATGATGTCGCCGACCGTCATGCGCGGGTTCAGCGAGGTGTACGGGTCCTGGAACACCATCTGGATGTTGCGGCGTACGGCCTTGAGGGCCTTGCCGGACAGCCTGGTGATGTCCTCGCCCTTGTACGAGATCGCGCCGGCCGTCGGGCGTTCCAGGTTGACCAGCATCTTGGCGACGGTGGACTTGCCGCAGCCGGACTCGCCGACGATGCCCAGGGTTTCGCCGCGGGCGAGGCCGAACGAGACCCCGTCGACCGCCTTGACCGCGCCGACCTGCTTCTTGAACAGGATGCCCTGGGTCAGCGGGTAGTGCTTGACCAGGTCCCTGACCTCCAGGATGGTCTCAGCCACCGAGGCACTCCTTCCAGAAGAAGCACGCGCTCGCGCGGTCCGGGCCGGCCTCCGCCAGCGGCGGGACGTCGGTGCGGCAGACCGACTGCGCCATCGGGCAGCGCGGGTTGAAGGCACAGCCGGCCGGGATGGCCAGCAGGTTCGGCGGCAGGCCCTTGATCGCGTACAGCTCCTGGCCCTTCTGGTCGAGGCGCGGGATGGAGTCGAGCAGTCCCCTCGTGTACGGGTGCGCGGGCGCGGCATAGATCTCGTGGACGGGGGCCGCCTCGACGATCCGGCCCGCGTACATGACGGCGATCTTGTCGGCGACGTCCGCGACCACGCCGAGGTCGTGGGTGATGAGGATGAGCCCCATGTTGAGCTCGCGCTGGAGCTCCGCCAGCAGGTCCATCACCTGGGCCTGGACGGTGACGTCCAGCGCGGTCGTCGGCTCGTCCGCGATGATCAGGGAGGGCTCCAGGGCCAGCGCCATCGCGATCATGATGCGCTGGCGCATGCCGCCCGAGAACTGGTGCGGGTAGTCCCCCACCCGTTCCTTCGCCCCGGGGATCTTCACCCGGTCCATCAGCTCGACGGCCTTGGCCTTGGCGGCCTTGCGGGACATCCCGCGGTGGACCTCGTACATCTCGCCCAGCTGGTCGCCCACGCTCAGCACCGGGTTGAGGGAGGACAGGGCGTCCTGGAAGATCATCGCCATGTCGGCGCCGCGGATCCTGCGCCGCTCGTCCTCCTTCATCTTCAGCAGGTTCCTGCCCTTGAACAGGATCTCGCCGCCCGCGATCCGGCCCGGCGGCACGTCCAGGATGCCCATCACGGCCTGGGCGGTCACCGACTTGCCCGAGCCGGACTCGCCGAGCACGGCGAGCGTCTCGCCCTCGTCCACCGAGTAGTTGACGCCGTTGACGGCCTTGGCGACTCCGTCCCGCGTACGGAACTCCACATGGAGGTCGCGGACTTCGAGCAGCATGGTGCCCACTCCTCAGCGCAGCTTGGGGTCGAGGGCGTCGCGCACCGCGTCGCCGAGCATGATGAACGCGAGCACGGTCAGGCTCAGCGCGCCCGCCGGCCAGAGCAGCATGTGCGGCGCGTTGCGGATCTGCGAGGCCGCGTTGGAGATGTCGATGCCCCAGGAGACGGTGGGCGGGCGCAGGCCGACGCCGAGGAAGGACAGGGTGGCCTCCAGGGAGATGTACGTGCCCAGGGCGATGGTGGCGACGACGATGACGGGCGCGATGGCGTTGGGGGCGACGTGCCGGAGCAGCAACCGGCCGTTGCCGGCGCCCAGGGCCCGGGCGGCCTGGACGTAGTCGTTCTGTTTTGCGGCGATGACGGAGCCGCGGCCGATCCGGGCGATCTGCGGCCAGCCGAGGAGCACGATGAAGCCGACGACGGGCCAGACGGTGGTGCTCGTGACCACGGACAGGAAGACCAGGCCGCCCAGGACGACGGGGATGCCGAAGAAGATGTCCGCGACCCGGGAGAGCAGCGAGTCGCCCCAGCCGCCGAAGAACCCGGCGAGCCCGCCGAGCACCGAGCCGAGCAGGGCCGCGCCGAGGGTGGCGCAGACGCCGACGGTGATGGAGGCGCGGGCCCCGTAGACGGTACGGGTGTAGACGTCGCAGCCCTGGGTGTCGTAGCCGAAGGGGTGGCCGGGCTCGGGGCCCTGCTGGGACTTGGACAGGTCGCACTGCAGCGGGTCGCCGCTCGCGATCAGCTGCGGCCAGATCGAGATGATCACGAGGAACAGGATCACCAGCGAGGAGATGACGAAGACGGGGTTGCGGCGCAGCTGGTGCCAGGCGTCGGACCACAGGGAGCGGGTCTTCTCCTTCGGCCGGGGCCCTTTGGGGTCGTCGCCGAGTGTCTTCTCCAGGCTCTCGGCCTCGTCCAGCGCGAGGTCTATGGGCCCGCCCTGACCGGTGGGAGCGATGGCTTCCCCCTCTCCGGGCTGCAACGGGTCGTAGACGGGGCCCTCGGGCTCAGGCATAACGGATCCTCGGGTCCAGGACCGCGTAGAACAGGTCGACGAGCAGGTTCGCCACCAGGAAGACGATGACGAGGATGGTCACGAAGCCGACCACCGTCGGGGAGTTGTTGCGCAGGATGCCCTGGTAGAGCTGGTACCCGACGCCGTGGATGTTGAAGATCCGCTCGGTGACGATGGCGCCCCCCATCAGGGCGCCGATGTCGGTGCCGATGAAGGTGACGACGGGGATGAGCGAGTTGCGCAGCAGGTGGCGGGTGACGACCCGGCGGCGCGGGAGTCCCTTGGCGGTCGCGGTGCGGACGTAGTCGGCCTTCGTGTTCTCGGCGATGGAAGTGCGCGAGAGCCGGGTGACGTAGGCGAGGGAGACCAGGGCGAGCACCATGCCGGGCAGGATCAGCTCGTTGAAGGGGGCGTCCGGGGAAACGGTGGGCCGCACCCAGCCCCATTTGACGCCGAAGAGGTACTGGAGCAGGTAGCCCATCACGAACGTCGGCACGGAGATGACGACGAGGGTGAGGACGAGGACGGTGGTGTCGACGGACTTGCCGCGGCGCAGTCCGCTGATCACGCCGAGGGTGATGCCGATGACGATCTCGAAGAAGATCGCGACGATGGTCAGGCGCAGGGTGACGGGGAAGGCCGAGGCCATCAGCTCGGTGACCGGCTGCCCGTTGAAGGCCGTGCCGAAGTCGCCCTGGAAGATCTGGCCCATGTAGTGGAGGTACTGCTCCCACAGGGGGCGGTCGAGGTAGAGGTCCTTGCGGATGCGCGCGGCGGTGGCCGGGTCGGGCGCCTTGTCGCCGAAGAGGGCGGCGACCGGGTCGCCGAGCGCGTACACCATGAAGAAGATCAGGAACGTGCTGCCGATGAACACCGGGATCATCTGGAGCAGCCGCCGGATCACATAACGTCCCATGGACTGCTCCAGGATCGATCCGACGGAGGGTCAGCTGACCTTGATCTCGTTGTAGACGGGGACGCTGAACTGGTTGAGTGCCACGTTCGAGAGCCGCTCGGCGTAGCCCGCGCTGCCGTTCTGGTACCAGAGCGGGATGGCCGGCATCTGCGCGGCGAGGATCTTCTCGGCGTCCTGGAACTTCGCGATGGCCTTGGCCGCGTCGCTCTCCTGGTTGGCCTCGTCGACGAGCTTGTCGAAGTCCGGGTTGCTGAACTTCCCGTAGTTGGAGGAGGCGCCCGTGTAGTAGAGCGGCTGGAGGAAGTTCTGGATCAGCGGGTAGTCGGCCTGCCAGCCGGAGCGGAAGGGCCCGGTCAGCTTGAAGGAGCTCTGCTGGTTGCGGAAGTCGGCGAAGGTGCCGATCGGGTTGACCGTGCAGACCGGGCCCTCGCCGAGCGCGTTGTTGATGCTGTTGCAGACGGCGTCCATCCAGTCGCGGTGCGAGCCGGTGTCCACGTTGGAGGTCAGCGTGACCTTGCCGCCGGGGAGCCCGCCGGCGTCCTGGATCAGCTTCTTGGCCGCCGTCGGGTCGTACGTGCAGGCGTCTCCGCAGAGCGTGGCGTTGAAGCCGCCCTTCTCGCCGAGGGCCGGGGAGGTCCAGTCCTTGGCCGGGGTGCGGGTCTCGCGGAAGATCTGCTTGGTGATCTCGTCGCGGTTGATCGCCATCGAGATGCCGCGGCGGACGTTCTCCATGCCCTCCTTGTTCCACTGGGGGTCGTACAGCGGGAAGGTGAGGGTCTGGATGATGAGGGCCGGCTGGTTGATGTACCGGTCTCCGAGGTCGTTCTTGACGTTCTTCAGCTGCTGCGCGGGGACGTCGTCGACGAGGTCGAGGTTGCCGGAGATCAGGTCCGTGTAGGCGGTGTTGTTGTCGGTGTAGACCTTGAGGTCGACGCCGCCGTTCCGGGCCTTGTCCTCGCCCGGGTAGGCGTCCCACGCGCGCAGCTTCATGCCGGTGCCCTTGGTGTACGAGTCCACCGTGTACGGGCCGTTGCCGATCGGCTTGTTCAGCCAGCCGGCGTGGTCGCTGAAGAAGGCCTTGGGCAGCGGGGAGAAGGCCTGGTAGCCGAGGGTCTCGGGCCAGGTGGAGAACTTGTGCTTCAGGGCGACGGTGAAGGTCTTGGGGTCCTTGACGACCAGTCCGGACATCGTCTTGGCCTTGGGTTCGCCGGACGCGGGGTGGAGGTCGTCGTAGCCGACGATGTCGGAGAAGAACGGCGAGTTGTTCTGCTTGTTGCGCACGTCCGCGCCGTAGTTCCAGGCGTCCACGAAGGACTGGGCGGTGACCGGCTCGTCGTTGCTGAACTTCCAGCCGTCCTTCAGCGTGATGGTGAAGTTCTGGCTGTCGGTCGTCTCGATCTTCTCGGCGAGCATGTTGTCGGCCTGCCCGGTCTTCGGGTCGTACCGCTTGAGGCCGCGGAAGATCATGTCGAGGACCTTGCCGCCCTGCACCTCGTTTGTGTTGGCCGGCTCCAGCGGGTTCTGCGGGTCCCCCCACGAGGAGCTGACGATCCCCGCGCCACCGCCGCCTCCGCCGCTGCTGCTACCGCCGCATGCCGTCGCCGCGAGGGCGACGGCCACCGCACATGCGGCCCACTTGGCGTGGGTGGCTCCGCGCATGGAGTGCCTCCTATGGATCCCAAGACTCACTTGGGGCCCAATGTCACCCCATGCGGGGGCGGGAGCACTCCCGGTTGGACCGATTGCACGCTCGCGTCCCGTGCCTGTCACCCCTGCGGGTGCAAACCCAGCTCCCAGGTGTCGACCGCATAGTGCAGGCTCATGCCGTGCGCCTCGTAGAGCGCGAGTGCGCCGGTTTCGTTGTGGGTGTCCACGCCGAGGCCGACGGTGTCCCGGCCGCGCCCGGCGTAGACGGCGAAGCCGTGGCGGAGCAGGAAGCCGCCGACGCCCCGGCCACGCAGGTCTCGGCGGACGCCGAGGCGGCTGAGCCACCCCATGCCGGTGCGGTCGTCCCGGGTCAGCAGGACGCCCACGTCACCCTCGCCGGGCAGGCTCGCGATCCAGACCAGCGACCAGTCGAGCCCCCGGGCGTCGAGGTGGTCCAGCCATGCCTCGTACGGGCGCTCCACATGGCCGAAGTGGGCGGCGAAGGTGTCCTCCACCAGGGCGTGGGCCCGGCGGCGGTCGGCCTCGTCGGCGGCGCAGTCGCGCAGGACGAGCCCCTCGGGCGGTGCGGGGGGCAGGTCGGCGGCCGGGGAGAGGGCGCGGGTCATCACCTGGTGGCGGCGCACGGTGCGGTAGCCGCGGCCGGGCAGCAGATCGGCGTCGAGGGTGGGTTTCACGTTGAGCTGGAGCCGCAGGACCGCCTCCCCGTCGCCGGCGGTGAGCTCGCGGGCCCGGATCTCCATCAGCTCCAGCAGCCGGACGGCGGCCACGCGGTGGCCGGGCAGCACATAGTGGTCGGAGTCGACCCTGCCGGGTCCGGAGTCGGTCCACACCAGGGCGTACGCGACGAGCCGGCCGCCCTCGAAGGCCAGCCAGGAGTCCTTCGCCAGGTCGACGTCGGGGTGGTGGAGATCGGCCTCGACGGTCCCGAGGTCGGTCTCCGGCCTGCCGATCTCGATGACGTCGACGGCGTTGAGCAGGGCGCAGATGTCGGACGCGTCCCCGGGACCCGCGGGCCGTACGGTCAGCATGCGGCCGCCTCGCTCCGGGTGGTGCGCCGGCCTCGGCGGTCGTGCGGTGGCTTGGTCATCCGGACACTGTCCGCCCGGCCGTGCCGCGCCCGCAACTCCGTTTCGGCGCCCTGCCGTACGCCAGGGCGCCCGGACCGGAGGAATCCGGTCCGGGCGCCCTGGACTGCGTACGGCGGTACGGGATCAGACGGCCAGGATGGCCTTCTCCTCCGCGAAGTGGCACGCCGACTCGTGCGCGGCCGGGGTGTTGACACCCTCGAAGCGCGTCGGGATCGCCAGCAGCGGCTCCTCCGTGGCGCACCGGTCCTCTGCCTTCCAGCAGCGGGTGCGGAAGCGGCAGCCCGACGGCGGGTTGGCCGGGGAGGGGACGTCACCGGTGAGGATGATCCGCTCGCGGCCCTCGCGGGCCTCCGGGTCCGGGACCGGGACGGCCGACAGCAGCGCCTGGGTGTAGGGGTGCGTCGGGTGGTCGTAGATCTGGGCGTCGCTGCCGATCTCGGCCATCTTGCCCAGGTACATGACGCCCACGCGGTCCGAGATGTGCCGGACGATCGAGAGGTCGTGCGCGATGAAGACGTAGGACAGGTTGAACTCGTCCTGGAGCTTCTCCATCAGGTTGATGACCTGCGCCTGCACCGACACGTCGAGCGCGGAGACCGGCTCGTCGCAGATGATGATCTCCGGGTTGAGCGCGAGGCCGCGGGCGATGCCGATGCGCTGGCGCTGGCCGCCGGAGAACTGGTGCGGGTACCGGTTGATGTACTCGGGGTTGAGGCCCACGACGTCCAGGAGTTCCTGGACCTTGCGGCGCCGGTCGCCCTTCGGGGCCACCTCGGGGTGGATGTCGAAGGGCTCCCCGATGATGTCGCCGACCGTCATACGCGGGTTCAGCGAGGTGTACGGGTCCTGGAACACCATCTGGATGTTGCGGCGGACGGCCTTGAGGGCCTTGCCGGACAGCTTGGTGATGTCCTGGCCCTTGTAGAAGACCTCGCCGGCGGTGGCCTTCTCCAGGCTCATCAGCAGCTTGGCGACGGTGGACTTGCCGCAGCCGGACTCGCCGACGATGCCCAGGGTCTCGCCCCGGTACAGGTCGAAGGAGACCCCGTCGACCGCCTTGACCGCGCCGACCTGCTTCTTGAACAGGATGCCCTGGGTCAGCGGGAAGTGCTTGACCAGGTTGCGGACCTGGAGGATCGGCTCGCGCTCGGTGGCGTTCTTGGTGAGCTCAGCCATGGATCTGCTCCTTCCAGAAGTGGCACGCGCTGCCGCGGCCGGGCAGCTCGGTGCCGTCCTGCTCGGTCACCTGGTGCAGGACAGGCACGTCGGTGCGGCAGACGTCCTGCGCCTTGGGGCAGCGCGGGTTGAAGGCGCAGCCCGACGGGATGTTCAGCAGGTTGGGCGGCAGGCCCTTGATCGCGTAGAGCTCCTGGCCCTTCTGGTCCAGGCGCGGGATCGAGTCGAGCAGGCCGCGGGTGTACGGGTGCGCGGGGCGGCTGTAGATGTCGTGGACCGGGGCGGTCTCGACGATCCGGCCGCCGTACATGACGGCGATCTTGTCCGCGACGTCGGCGACGACGCCGAGGTCGTGGGTGATCAGGATCAGGCCCATGTTCATCTCGCGCTGGAGCTCCGCGAGCAGGTCCATGACCTGGGCCTGGACCGTCACGTCGAGAGCCGTGGTCGGCTCGTCGGCGATGATCAGGTCCGGTTCCAGGGCCATCGCCATGGCGATCATGATGCGCTGGCGCATACCGCCGGAGAACTGGTGCGGGTAGTCACCCACGCGCGCCTTGGCGGCGGGGATCTTCACGCGGTCCATGAGCTCGATGGCCTTGGCCGTGGCGTCCTTCTTGGACATCCCGCGGTGGACGCGGAACATCTCGCCGAGCTGGGCGCCGACGGTGTGCACCGGGTTCAGCGAGGACAGGGCATCCTGGAAGATCATGGCGATCTTCGAACCGCGGATCTTGCGGTACTCCTCCGCCGGGAGCTTGAGCAGGTCCGTGCCCTGGAAGAGGATCTCACCGCCCGCGATCTTGCCGGGGGGCATGTCGAGGATGCCCATGATGGCCTGCGCCGTCACGGACTTGCCCGAGCCGGACTCGCCGAGGACCGCGAGGGTCTCGCCGGCGTTCACGGAGTACGAGACACCGTTGACGGCCTTGGCGACACCGTCGCGGGTGTGGAACTCGACGTGCAGGTCGCGCACTTCGAGCAGGGGGGTCCCGTCCGGCGCCGAGCGCGGGGCGGGGACGGTCGAGGTCTTGTCGATGATGGTCAACGTACGCCCTTCCTCAGCGCAGCTTCGGGTCGAGGGCGTCGCGCACCGCGTCGCCGACCATGATGAACGCGAGCACGGTGACGCTCAGCGCGGCGGCCGGGAAGAGGAGCACGTGCGGAGCCTGCAGCCAGCGGACGGAGGCGTCGCTGACCATGAGGCCCCAGGAGATCTCCGGGGGCTGGACGCCGATGCCGAGGTACGACAGGGCCGCCTCGGCGGAGATGTACACACCCAGGCTGATCGCCGAGACCACGATGACCGGGGCGATGGCGTTCGGCAGGATGTGCCGGAGCGTGATGCGCATGGTGCCGGCGCCGAGGGCGCGGGCGGCGACCACGTAGTCGTTGTTCTTGTTCTGCAGCACCGAGGACCGCATGATGCGGAAGATCTGCGGCCAGCCGAGGATCGCGAGCACCAGGGAGACGGTCCAGGCGTTGCCGGGCAGGGCGGACATGATCAGCATGCCGCCGAGCAGGAGCGGGATCGCGAAGAAGATCTCGGTGAAGCGGGACAGGAAGCTGTCCAGCAGGCCGCCGGCCCAGCCGGCCAGCAGGCCGAGCGCGCCGCCGACGAGGGTCACCAGGGTGGTGGTGACGATGCCGACGATCACGGAGTTGCGGGCCGCCCACACCGTACGGGTGTAGACGTCGCAGCCCTGGATGTCGTAACCGAACCAGTGGTCCGCGCTCGGCTTCTTGAGCGAGTTCTGCAGGGTGCAGGCGGTGGCGTCGAACGGGCTGCCGTCGGTGAACCACTGCGGGAACGCGGAGACGACCAGCATGCAGAGGACGAGGAACGCACCGATCAGGAAGACCGGGTTGCGGCGCAGGTCGCTCATCGCGTCGGACCAGAGGCTGGCCTCGCGGTCCTTCTTCTTCTTTCCGCCGGCCTTGACCGCGGCGCCGGTGGAGGGAGCTCCGGCGATCTGGGTGTCGGTCATCGAGTCCTCCACCGTAGTTGTGTCACGCATAGCGGATCCTCGGGTCGAGCACGGCATAGAGCAGGTCCACGAGCAGGTTGCCGATCAGGTAGACGAGGACGAGGATCGTCACACCGCCGACCACGACCGCACCCTGCTTGAGGTACACGGACTGGGCGAGCAGGCCGCCGACTCCGTGGATGTTGAAGATCCGCTCGGTGATGACCGCACCGCCCATGAGGCCACCGAGGTCGGCGCCGAGGAACGTGACGATCGGGATGAGGGCGTTGCGCAGCGCGTGGTTCACGACGACGCGGCGGCGGGGCAGGCCCTTCGCGGTCGCGGTGCGCACGTAGTCGGCGCGCATCGTCTCCATCAGGCTGGTGCGCGTCAGGCGGGCCACGTACGCGAGGGACGTGGAGGCCAGGACGAACGCCGGCAGGAGGTAGGCGCGGAGCCCGTCGTTCTCGTTGAAGGAGACGGGGAAGAAGTCGATGCCCCAGTTGTTCTTCAGCTGCACGCCGAGCGTCAGCTGCAGCACGAAGCCGGTGACGAAGACGGGGATGGAGATGACCATCAGCGTGGAGATGAGAACCAGCTGGTCGAGGAACTTGCCGCGGCGGAGGGCGGCCATGACACCGGCCAGCACGCCGACGATGGCCTCGATGACGAAGGCGACGAGGGCCAGGTTCACCGTGTAGGGGAACGCCTCGGAGAACAGGTCGACGACCTTGCGACCGGTGAGGGTCTCACCGAGGTCGCCCTGGAACACGCCGGTGATGTAGTTCCAGTACTGGAGCAGGAACGGGTCGTCGAGGTGGTACTTGGCCCGCAGCATCGCCGTGACGAGCGGGTCTGCCTTCTTCTCGCCGGCGAGCAGCTGGATCGGGTCAGCGCCCGGCATGGCGAAAGTCAGGAAGTAGATCAGGAACGTGGCACCGATCAGTACAGGGATCGCCTGTATGAGTCGGCGGATGAGGTAGCGGCCCATCAGACCTCCAACAGAAGAGCAGGGGGAAAGGGCGGGCAGACGGAAACCTGATTCCGCCTGCCCGCCCCCGGGATCCCCTTGGTGTGAAGAGGGGTGTTAGTTGAGCTCGACGTTCGCCAGGTCCATGCGGCCCTGGGCGTCGACCTCGACGTTCTTCACGGTCTTGGAGTAGGCCGAGGAAGACATGTACGTGAAGACCGGGATGTACGGCAGGTCCTTGATGATGATGTCATCGGCTTCCTGGTACAGCTTCAGGCCCTGCGCGGCGTCGGTGGCCTTGTCGGCCTCGGCGAGCTTCGCCTCGAACGCGTCGTTCTGGTAGTGGCCGTAGTTGGAGCCGTTCTCGATCGCGACCTTCGAGAAGATCGGACGGAGGTAGTTCTCCGCCGCCGGGTAGTCCATGGACCACGCCATGCGGAAGGCGCCCTTGTACTTCGAGGCACCCAGGTCGTCCAGCATGTCGCCGAACTTGGCGTACGGCTTGGCGGTGACCTCGATGCCGAGGTTCGCCTTCAGCTGGTTGGCGACGGCCTCGATCCACTCCTTGTGGCCGCCGTCGGCGTTGTAGCCGAGCTCGATCTTGTTGCCCGGGATGCCGCCGGCCTGCTGGAAGAGCTCCTTGGCCTTGGCCGGGTTGTAGGTGCCCGCCTCGCCGAGGGCGCCCTTGCGGTAGCCGGGGATGATCGGGCTGATGAAGTCGTCGGCCGGCTTGCGGGTGCCGTTGAAGATGGTCTTGCCGATGGCGTCCCGGTCGATGGCCATGGAGATGGCCTTGCGGATCTCCACCTTGCCGAACGCCTCGGGGTTCTGCTCCAGCGGGAGACCGATGTAGCCGACGCCGGACTCGGGCTTGTAGATGTAGCGGTCGCCGAACTCCTGGGAGACGGTGGCCATCGCCGAGATCGGGAGCTTGTCGACGATCTGGATGGTGTCGGCGCGCAGGTCGTTGTACGCCGTGTCCAGGTTGTCGTAGATCTTGAAGGTGACGCCGTCGAGCTTGGCGCGGCCCTCGGCCGGGTACTTGTCGTACTTCTTGATCTTGATCTGCTTGTTGTGCTCCCAGGCGCCGTCCATCTGGAACGGGCCGTTGCCGATCGGGGCCTCGCCGAACTTCTTCGGGTCAGCCTCGAACGCCTTGGGCAGCGGGTAGAAGGCGTTGTAGCCCAGCATCGTCTTGAACTGGGAGAACGCGTCCTTCAGCGTGACGGTGAAGGTCTTCTCGTCGACGACCTTCAGGCCCTTGAGCTCCTTGGCGGTGGGCTTCTTGTCCTTGCCCGGCGCCAGCTCGTCGGAGCCCTCGATCTTCGAGAAGAACGGCAGGCCCTCAGCGGCGTTGTCCTGGTTGGCGCCCCAGTTCCAGGCGCGGACGAACGACGCGGCGTCGACCTTCTCACCGTTGTGGAAGGTGAAGCCGTCCTTGATCTTGATCGTCCAGGTCTTCGAGTCAGTCGTCTCGATGGACTCGGCGACCGCGAGCTTCGGCTCGTTGGTCTTGTTGTCGTACTTGACCAGACCGGTGAAGAGCGAGTTGAGAACCTCGGCACCTTCGGACTCGGCGGTGTTCTGACCCACCAGGCCGTGCTGCGGCTCGCCGAGCACCACGGTGATGTTGCCGCCGGACTTGCCCCCGGCGTTCGAGTCCTTGCTGGTGCTGCATGCCGTGGCGGCCATCGCCACGATGACGGCACCCGCGACCCACTTGGCGCTCGTTGCTCCGCGCATGGGTAATTGCCTCCTCAGGAGTCACTTTCGATGACGTGAAGGACCCGGTCCTCGCTGACACCCCTGACAGCGAAATCCGGCCCCATCGTGTGTGCTCGTGAGTCGACGCTCCCCACAGCGTGTGACCCATTGACCCGAGCTCAATGGAGCAATCCTCAGGGACTCCTAGACCGTAAACCACACTTAAGTGGTCTCGTTTTCACAACATCACCCCATAACGAAAACCCGAAATCCGGACAAACTGATAGGAGACAGACACGTGCGAAACGGACGGTTAGCTCACCATCCGGAGTGTCACGGTCGGTATCCGGACACCAGAACGCAACAATCCGGTTGACAAACGCGAACAGCCCCTCCCGCCACAGAGAACTGTGGGGAAGGGGCTGTTCGTTCGGACGGCCCCCGGGGGACGCCCGGGAACTACCGCACTACTTGCCGGACTTGGCGCGCGACGCGGTGCGCGAGCGCTCCTTCTGGTCCAGGACGACCTTGCGGATACGGACGGCCTCCGGGGTCACCTCGACGCACTCGTCGTCGCGGCAGAACTCCAGGGACTGCTCCAGGGAGAGCTTGCGCGGCGGAATCACGTTCTCCGTGTTGTCCGCCGAAGCCGCACGCATGTTGGTGAGCTTCTTCTCCTTGGTGATGTTCACGTCCATGTCGTCGGAGCGCGAGTTCTCGCCGACGATCATGCCCTCGTACACCTCGGTGCCGGGCTCGGTGAACAGGACACCGCGCTCCTGCAGGTTGATCATCGCGAACGGCGTGACCGCTCCGGCGCGGTCGGCGACCAGCGAACCGTTGTTGCGGGTGACCAGCTGGCCGAACCACGGCTCGTGGCCCTCGTGGATCGAGTGGGCGATACCCGTACCGCGGGTGTTGGTCAGGAACTCCGTGCGGAAGCCGATGAGGCCGCGCGACGGGACGACGAACTCCATGCGGACCCAGCCGGAGCCGTGGTTCGACATGTTGTCCATGCGGCCCTTGCGGACGCCCATGAGCTGCGTGACGGCACCCATGTGCTCCTCGGGCACGTCGATGGTCATGCGCTCGACCGGCTCGTGCGTCTTGCCGTCGATCTCCTGCGTGACGACCTGCGGCTTGCCGATGGTCAGCTCGAAGCCCTCGCGGCGCATCTGCTCGACCAGGATGGCGAGCGCGAGCTCACCGCGGCCCTGGACCTCCCAGGCGTCCGGGCGGTCGGTGTCGAGGACGCGGAGCGAGACGTTGCCGATCAGCTCGCGGTCCAGGCGGTCCTTGACCTGGCGGGCGGTGACCTTGCGGTCCTTGACCGCGGCCTTGGCGTCCGCGCCCTTGCCGGTGCCGCCGCGGCCGACCATCGGGGAGGTGTTCGTACCGATGGTCATGGAGATCGCCGGCTCGTCCACCGAGATCAGCGGCAGCGCGATCGGGTTCTCCGGGTCGGCCAGGGTCTCGCCGATCATGATGTCGGGGATACCGGCGACCGCGCAGATGTCACCCGGGCCCGCCACCTCGGCCGGCTTGCGGGTGAGCGCCTCGGTCATCATCAGCTCGGTGATGCGGACGTTGGAGATCGAGCCGTCACGCTTGATCCACGCGACGGTCTGGCCCTTGCGCAGCTCGCCCTGCTCGACGCGCAGGAGCGCGATACGGCCGAGGAAGTTGTCGGCGTCCAGGTTGGTGACGTGGGCCTGGAGGGGCGCCTCGTCGTCGTAGGTCGGGGCCGGGACGTGCTCCAGGATGGTGGAGAAGAACGGCTCCAGGTTGTCGCTGTCCGCGGGGACGGTGCCGTCCTCCGGCTTGGTCAGCGAGGCGACGCCGTCACGGCCGCAGGCGTAGACGATCGGGAACTCGATCTGGTCCTCGTCCGCGTCCAGGTCCAGGAAGAGGTCGTACGTCTCGTTGACGACCTCGTCGATCCGGGAGTCCGGGCGGTCCGTCTTGTTGATGCAGAGGATGACCGGCATCTTCGCCTGCAGGGCCTTGCGCAGCACGAAGCGGGTCTGGGGCAGCGGACCCTCGGAGGCGTCCACCAGGAGGACGACCGCGTCCACCATCGACAGGCCGCGCTCGACCTCACCGCCGAAGTCGGCGTGGCCGGGGGTGTCGATGATGTTGATCGTGATCGGGGCCCCGCCGTCCTTGGGGTGATACTTCACCGCCGTGTTCTTGGCGAGGATCGTGATGCCCTTCTCACGCTCCAGGTCGTTCGAGTCCATCATGCGGTCGTCGAGCTGCTGGTGGGCGGCGAAGGCACCGGCCTGCTTGAGCATGGCATCGACGATGGTCGTCTTGCCATGGTCGACGTGGGCGACGATGGCGACGTTACGGATGTCGTGGCGCGTGGGCACTTCGGCGCTTCTCCCGGGATCGTGGATGGCGTCGCGTACGGTCCGGCACGCGCGCCTCGACCGGGCGGAAAACCTGCCACGGCCTTACCCCATCGTACGTCGCGTGGCGGGAACCGCCCGCCGCGGGGTCTGTCAAGAGGCCGGACGACTGAGAAGAACCGGGTACGGGGTGGGGGATTCCCGGCGTGGGTACTGCGGGTATTGCCGCGGGTCAACGGGTACGCACGACCTTGCCCGCCGGATCTCCGGCGGGCAAGCGACTTGAGTCACATCTGAGCTTGTGAGCCGAAGCTCAATCTGTCTGGCCCCGTTTTGTCACTTCTTCTTCTCCTGGTTTTCCTTCGCGGTCGGAGCCTTCTTCCAGCCGATGTCCTGGAACCGGGGGGTGCCGAGGCCGAAGGCGCCGGCGTTGGCCAGGTTCGGCTTGACGGCCACCAGCTCCGGGCGCTGGTAGAGCGGGATGGAACCGGCCGCGGCCCAGATCCGGGCATCCGCCTTGCGCATCAGCTCGCGCGAGGCCTCCTCGTCCAGCTCGCCGACCGCCTGGTCGAAGAGCTGGTCGATGTTGTCGGTGCCGACCCGGGTGTAGTTCTGTTCGACGAGGAGCGAGCCGTCCGCGGCCGGCTGCGGCTTGGCGAAGATGGGGCGGGCGTCGGTGGCCGGGTAGGCCGTCGCCGGCCAGGAGTAGAGCGCCAGGTCGTACTGGCCCGAGGCGACGTGGTCCTTGAAGAAGCTCGCGTCGGCCACCTTGGTCAGCACGGTGTTCACGCCGACCTTGCGGAGCATCTGGGCGATCCGCTCGCCGACCGTGCGCAGGGCCTCCGAGCCGGGGCCGGCCGGGAGGACGAAACGCAGGGAGAGCGCCTTGCCGTCCTTGGCGAGCATGTTTCCGGAGGTACGGGTGTGCTTGGCCGGGGCCGGTGCCGGGGAGGGGCTCCCCGGCTTGCCGGGCCCGGGCGCCTCGCCGGGGCGGGCCGGGCCGCGCTTGGCGTCGGCGGCGGCGCCGGCCGGGCCCGCCGTGTTCGCGGGGCCGAGGGCCTCGGCCTGGGCCAGCAGCGCGGCCTTCTGATCGTCGGTGTGCGGGGCCGCGGCCGGGACCGGGTCTCCCCGCTCGCCCTGGGCCTCCATTCCCCTTGCGTCCGGGTCGGCCTTGACCGCGGACCCGGACGCCGGGCCCCGCTCCGGGCTGTCGCCGTTGCGCTCGTCCTCCTGGCCCACGATGTACAGGCCGTCGTTGCCCGTGCCCGGCCCCGAGGGGGTCTTCGAGTCGTCCTGGGTGGCGTGCTCCGCGTTCTCGGCGCCGGCCTTCGCCCCCGCCGGCTCGTTGAGCTTGCCGCCCCGGCGCCAGCCCGCGTCCGCGAGCAGGGCCTCGGCCGCGTGGATGTCCTTGCCGCCGAGCGCGTCGCTGTTGTCGGCGTACGCCCGCTGCCCGGCCAGCGCCACGTGGCTGCCGACGGGCTTCACCGGCAGGCCCAGCGGCTTCAGTACGATCTCGGCCAATTCCCCGCGGTCCAGCGCCCGGGCCACCGCCCGCCGGACCCGGTCGTCGGCCAGCGGGCCGGAGGCCCCGTTCATGGCGAGCTGGGTGTAGGCCGGCTCCAGGGACTTGCGGACCGTGAAGGAGCGCAGGGCCGACTGCTCGTCGGCGTACTTCCTGGCCGCCTCGGCCTTCTGCGCGCGGCGGTCCTGCTCCGTCTTCGCCTGGCCCTCGTCGGCGCCGTTCGCCTTCGCCCAGGACAGCGTGGCCTCGGCCGCGGTCTCCGAGGAGCCCGGTCCGTGCGCCGGGGTCCCGCCCTGGCCCGGTGCGCGATCCGCGTCCCGGCGGGCCAGCGCGATCCGGTCCGCGCCCGTGCGGTCGACCTCCGCCAGGTCGACCTTGCCGGCGGCCAGCGCGGCGGGGCGCTGGGCCCGGGGCACGGCCGTCAGGAGCAGCGTGTCCAGCTTGGCCGGCCGGCCCCACCAGCGGGCGTTGCGGGTCAGCGCCGCGGTGCCGGCGATCTTGTCGATGGCCCCGAGGCTGAAGGGTCCGGCAGTGACCTTGAGGGTGCCGCGGGCGCCCTCGTTGAACGCGTTCGGGGTGCCGGTGACCTGCTTGGGGTAGAGCGGGGAGAACAGGGAGCGCCAGTCGGTGTACGGCTTGGCGAAGGTGACCTTGACCTCCAGGTCCGTCTTGCCGCGCTCGATCTTCTCGATCCGCTCGTATCCGGCGTTGCGGGCCGTCCAGTACGCCGAGTCCTTGCCGTTCAGGGCCCGCCACTGCGCCACGAAGTCGGCGGCGCCGATCTCGCGGCCGTCGCTCCACACCGCCTTCTGGTTCAGCTTGTACAGGACGACCTGCTTGGGCTCCCGTTCGACGATCTCGGCCTTCTCCAGGTAGTCCGGGTTGGCCACCGGCCGGCCCTTGTCGTCCAGGGTGAACAGCTGGGGCAGCACCGCCCCGGCGATCCGGGTGGTGGTGGCGTCGGCGTCGGCCTGGAAGGTGTTCAGGGTGTCCGGGAGGGAGTCCACGGCCCAGCGGAGCACGCCGCCGTCGGCGACCTTGTCACGCGCCGTCGCCGCGATGTCCTGGCCGGCGGCCACGGGACCGCCCTCGTCGTCACCAGAGCCGCAGCCCGCGAGCAGCGGCAGTGCGAGGACTCCCGAGGTCAGGAGCGCCAAGGACCGGCGCCTTCTCTGGGACATGGGTGGTACCTCCGAGGCGGGGCGCGAAAGGGGCGACTTGATCGCGTTTGGCGGTATATGGAGCTGATCACACCGGGTTCTGCAACACACTGAAATCCACTGGCCGCCACACCTCTCGGAGCCGGCCCTCGCCACGCCGCGAACCCCACCCGTGCGGACCAATCCCGCTTGCGCCACGGGCGGGCGTTCCCTCGCAAGAGGGATCAAAATGGGAGCAGGGAGGGGCGCACAGATTGCGCCTGCGCGCCCGCAATCGCTGCACGTCCCTTCACAACCGGGGACGGGAGGCGCGACACTCGCAGGCGCACATGAGCGTTGCCACCGCAATCAGCGGAAGTGAGGGCAAGTCATGTCCCTGCAAGATGATTTGACCGCCGTACGACGCAACCTGAACGAGCTGGTCCGCTCCGTGGAACGGCTGGAGAAGGACATTGCCCGGCAGGCCCGGGCCGCCCCGCGGGCGCCCGGCCGGGAGGGCATGGTCCCCGTCCCGGACGCCCCGTACGACAGCTCGCTGTGGAAGGACGTCGACGACGAGGGTCTCGGCGCCCGCGACCGCCGGGCACCCTGATCCCGCGGGCGCGCCCCCGCGCGTCCCCGCGTTCCGGCATCCCGCCCCCCGGCCACCGCCGGGGGCACCCCCCAGGCCCAGCCGTCCGCGGCTGGGCCTCGTGGGTCATCCCTCATCACTCCACCCGGAGTCCCCTTTGGCCACAGGCACGGAACCACCCCGGCAGCTGACCGGCGTCCACGACGCCTCCCGGGCCTCGATCGCAGCCCGGCACCTGCGCACCGACCGGTGGTGGCTGGCCCCCGCCGCCACCGCGGCCGGTCTGCTCGCCTTCATCGTCTACTCGACGTGGCGGGCCTTCGCCAACGCCGACTACTACGCGGCCCCGTACGTCTCCCCGTTCTACTCCCCGTGTCTCGCGGAGAACTGCCGGGAGATGCGCGGCGGCCCCAACCTGGACCTGTTCGGCAGCTGGTGGGGCCTGTCCCCCGCCCTGCTGATCCTGGTCTTCCCGCTCGGCTTCCGGCTGACCTGCTACTACTACCGCAAGGCGTACTACCGGGGCTTCTGGGCCTCTCCGCCCGCCTGCGCCGTCGCCGAGCCGCACGCGAAGTACACCGGGGAGACGCGCTTCCCGCTGATCCTCCAGAACATCCACCGGTACTTCTTCTACGCGGCGCTGCCGGTCGCGGGCATCCTCACGTACGACACCGTGCTGACCTTCCGCAACGACCGCTACGAGTGGGGCCACATGGGCCTCGGGACGCTGCTGTTCCTCGTCAACATCACGCTGATCTGGGCCTACACGCTGTCCTGCCACTCCTGCCGGCACATCATGGGCGGCCGCCTGCGGCACTTCTCCAAACATCCGGTGCGCTACCGGCTGTGGGGCTGGGTGAGCCGGCTCAACGGCCGCCACATGCTCCTCGCCTGGTCCTCCCTGATCAGCGTGGCCCTGTGCGACTTCTACGTGTACCTGCTGGCCAGCGGCACCTTCACCGACCCGAGGATCTTCTGACATGGCTCAAGTGGACCGGCAGCAGTGGGACGTGGTCGTGGTCGGCGCGGGCGGCGCCGGGCTGCGGGCCGCGATCGAGGCCCGCGAGCGGGGCGCCCGTACGGCCGTGATCTGCAAGTCCCTGTTCGGCAAGGCCCACACGGTGATGGCCGAGGGCGGGATCGCCGCCTCCATGGGCAACGTCAACGAGCACGACAACTGGCAGGTGCACTTCCGCGACACCATGCGCGGCGGGAAGTTCCTCAACCAGTGGCGGATGGCGGAACTCCATGCGAAGGAGGCGCCCGACCGGGTCTGGGAGCTGGAGACCTGGGGCGCGCTCTTCGACCGCACGCCCGACGGGAAGATCTCCCAGCGCAACTTCGGCGGGCACGAGTACCCGCGCCTCGCGCACGTCGGGGACCGGACCGGCCTGGAGCTGATCCGCACCCTCCAGCAGAAGATCGTCCAGCTCCAGCAGGAGGACTTCAAGGAGTTCGGGGACCACGAGGCCCGGCTCAAGGTCTTCCAGGAGTGCACGGTCACCCGCGTGCTGAAGGACGGGGACAAGGTCTCGGGGGCCTTCTGCTACGAGCGCGAGTCGGGCCGGTTCTTCGTCCTGGAGGCCCCCGCGGTCGTCCTGGCCACGGGCGGGATCGGCAAGTCCTTCAAGACCACCTCGAACTCCTGGGAGTACACGGGCGACGGCCATGCGCTGGCCCTGCTTTCGGGCGCCCCGCTGCTGAACATGGAGTTCGTGCAGTTCCACCCGACCGGCATGGTCTGGCCGCCCTCCGTGAAGGGGATCCTCGTCACCGAATCGGTGCGCGGCGACGGCGGCGTGCTGCGCAACAGCGAGGGCAAGCGGTTCATGTTCGACTACGTCCCGGACGTCTTCAAGGAGAAGTACGCGGAGTCCGAGGAGGAGGGCGACCGCTGGTACGAGGACCCGGACCACAACCGGCGTCCGCCCGAGCTGCTCCCCCGCGACGAGGTGGCCCGGGCCATCAACTCCGAGGTCAAGGCGGGCCGCGGCTCCCCGCACGGCGGGGTCTTCCTGGACGTGTCCACCCGGATGCCGGCCGAGCGGATCAAACGGCGGCTGCCTTCCATGTACCACCAGTTCAAGGAGCTGGCGGACGTGGACATCACCGCCGAGCCGATGGAGGTCGGCCCGACCTGCCACTACGTGATGGGCGGGATCGCGGTGGACTCGGACACCGCCGCCACCGTCGGGGTCCCGGGCCTCTTCGCGGCGGGCGAGGTCGCGGGCGGCATGCACGGCTCGAACCGGCTCGGCGGGAACTCCCTGTCCGACCTCCTGGTGTTCGGCCGGCGGGCCGGTCTGCACGCGGCGCAGTACGCCGCGGGCCTCGCCGGTGCGCCGCCCGCGGTCTCCCCGGCGCAGATCGACGCGGCGGCGGCGGAGGCGCTGGCCCCGTTCCATGCCGCCGAGGGCGCGGAGAACCCGTACACGCTCCACCAGGAGCTCCAGACGACCATGAACGACCTGGTCGGGATCATCCGCCGCGAGGGCGAGATGGCCGAGGCCCTGGAGAAGCTCGCCGGGCTGCGCGTGCGGGCGGCCCGGGCCGGCGTCGAGGGTCACCGGCAGTTCAACCCGGGCTGGCACCTGGCCCTGGACCTGCGGAACATGCTGCTGGTCAGCGAGTGCGTGGCCCGTGCGGCCCTGGAGCGCACCGAGAGCCGCGGCGGGCACACCCGGGAGGACTGCCCGTCGATGGAGCGGGACTGGCGGCCGGTGACCCTGCTGTGCCGGCCGGTGGACCCCGCGCCGGCGGACCCGGCCGCCGACCGGATCTCCCTGGTCCGGACCCGTACCGAACCGATCCGCCCCGACCTGCTCGCGCTCTTCGAGAAGGAAGAGCTGGCCAAGTACCTCGCCGAAGGGGAGCTCTACGAGTGACTGACTACGACGCCCGCTTCCGGATCTGGCGGGGCGACGCGGAAGGCGGGGAACTGCAGGACTTCACCGTCGAGGTGCACGACGGCGAGGTCGTACTGGACATCGTCCACCGGCTCCAGGCCACCCAGGCCTCGGACCTCGCGGTGCGCTGGAACTGCAAGGCGGGCAAGTGCGGCTCGTGCAGTGCGGAGATCAACGGGCGGCCGCGGCTGATGTGCATGACGCGCATGTCCACCTTCGACCGGGCCGAGACGATCACGGTCACCCCGCTGCGCGCGTTCCCGGTCGTCCGGGACCTGGTCACGGACGTGTCGTTCAACTACCGCAAGGCGCGCGAGGTCCCGGCCTTCGTGCCGCCGGAGGGGGTGGCCCCGGGCGAGTACCGGATGCAGCAGGTGGACGTGGACCGCTCCCAGGAGTTCAGGAAGTGCATCGAGTGCTTCCTGTGCCAGGACACCTGCCATGTGGTGCGCGACCACGAGGAGAACAAGGAGGTGTTCGCCGGTCCGCGCTTCCTGATGCGGGTCGCGGAACTGGACATGCACCCCCTGGACGCGGCGGCGAAGGCGGGCCTGGACCGCAAGCGCACGGCGCAGGACGAGCACGGCCTCGGCTACTGCAACATCACCAAGTGCTGCACGGAGGTCTGCCCCGAGGGAATCAAGATCACCGACAATGCGCTGATCCCGCTGAAGGAGCGGGCGGTGGACCGCAAGTACGACCCGCTGGTGTGGCTGGGGAACAAGATCCGCAGGCGCGGCGACCTGTAGCACCCCCGTCCGTTCGCTCCGCAGGACACAATGCCCCCTGGGAGAACGCCACATGCCGTGACGCCAGGGGGCTTTGCGGTGCGGGTGGCTGGGCCTGCGGCCGGGCGAGCTCGTGCTCTCCCGCCCGGCCAGAGGGGGGTCCCGCCCCGGTGCTCCGGGTGCGGGCGGCCAGAACGGCCCATACGCTCCCAGATGTGACCCCGCCGAAGCGACGCACCGCCGCCGGGACATCCGTACGGGTCGGGCTCCTCCTGGCCGCCGCGCTGCTGGGGCTCGGCGGCTGGGGGCCGGCGGGGGCGCCGACCGCCCGGGCCGATGATCCCGTCACCTTGTCCGGGCAGGGGCAGATCACCGACCGCGTGGGCGCCCTCGGGGACCGGAAGGCCGCCGTCGCCTCCGCGCTGGACAGGCTGTACGAGGGCCACCGGATCCGGCTCTACGTGACGTACGTGCACGATTTCTCCGGGCGTTCCGCCCAGAGCTGGGCGGATGCCACCGCGCAGAAGAACGGACTCGGCCAGGACGACGTGCTGCTGGCCGTGGCGACCGGGGCACGCCAGTACGCCTATTCGGCCGATGTCGACTCCGGGTTCACCGAGAATCAGCTCGCGGACGTCGCCCGTACGGCCATCGAGCCCGCCCTGAGGCAGAACGACTGGGCGGGCGCCGCGATCGGGGCCGCCAACGGGTACGGCGCCGTACTCGACGGGAAGCCCGTGCCGGTGCCGGCCATCACCCCCGGCGAGGCGAATCCCGGAGGTGACACGAGCAGCGGGAGCGGGGCCGGGGACTTCGTGCTCCCGGTGGTCGTCGTCGGCGCGGCCGGCGCCCTCGCGGTGTACGCGCACAGCCGCCGCAAGCGCAGGGGCGGCGCCTCGGGCGGTGGCGGTACGACGGGCTGGGGCGCGCAGCCCGCGACCACGACCGCCCTCCCGCTGGACGAGCTGGACGCCAAGTCGAAGGCCCTGCTGGTGGAGACCGACGACGCGATCCGCACCAGCACCGAGGAGCTCGGCTTCGCCTCCGCGCAGTTCGGGAACGCGGCGGTGGGCACCTTCAGCGAGGCCCTCGCCTTCGCGCAGAGCGAGCTGACGGCCGCGTTCCGGCTGCGCCAGCAGCTCGACGACGCGTACCCCGAGGACGACCCCACCCGGCGGCGGATGCTGGACGGGATCGTGGCCCACTGCACGGAGGCGAACCGGCGGCTCGACGCCGAGTCGGCGGACTTCGACCGGCTGCGGGACCTGGAGAAGAACGCCCCGCAGGCGCTCGCCACGGTGGAGGCGCACTTCCGCGACCTGACGGGCCGTACGACGACGGCGGAGGCGACGCTGACCGCGCTGGCCGGGCACTATGCGGACTCGGCGTCCGCGCCGGTGGCCTCCAACGCCGAACGGGCCCGGGACCGCCTGCTGTTCGCGACCACCGGCCTCGGCGAGGCCCGGGCGGCGCTCGACGGCGGCGATACCGGGAAGGCGGCCGTCCACGTACGGGCCGCCGAGGGCGCGGTCGGCCAGGCGGCGACGCTGGTGGACGCGGTGGAGCGGCGGGCGCAGGAGCTGGCGGAGGCGGCCGGGAAGCTGCCCGGCGCGCTCACGGAGACGGACACCGGCCTCGCCGATGCCCGCGGCCTGCTGACCGGCACCTCCGAGGGGGTGTCCGCGGCGGATCTGCGCGGCCGGATCGGCCGGGCGGAGGCGGTCCTGTCCGACGTACGGCGGGAGCAGGCGGCCGGCCGGTACGACCCGATCGACGCGCTGCGCCGGGTCGTGGAGGCTGGCGCCGTCCTCGACGAGGCGCCGGCCGGGGCCCGGGAACGCGAGGCGGGCAGCCGGCGGGCGGCGGCCCTGCTGGACCGGGCGATGCTCCCGGCGCGCAGCGCGATCGGCGCGGCGGCGGACTACGTCACCACGAGCCGGGGCGCGGTGGGCAGCCAGGCCCGTACCCGGCTGGCGGAGGCCCGGCGGCGCCTGGAGCGGGCGGCGGCCCCGGCGGGCCCGGACCCGGCGGCCGCGCTGGCGGAGGCCCAGCAGGCGGATGCGCTGGCGCGGCAGGCGCAGCAGCTGGCCGAGCAGGACGTACGGGCGTACCGGGACCCGTACGGCGGGCGGCCCCGGCAGGGCGGCGGCATGGGCGGCGCGGTCCTCGGCGGGATCATCCTGGGCGAGGTCCTGGGTGGCGGCCGGGGGCGCGGCGGCTTCGGCGGGGGCTTCGGGGACGGGGGCGGCGGTTTCGGGGGCGGGGGGCCGGGTCCGGGCTCGTTCGGCGGCTCGGGCACCCGCGGCCGCATGGGCGGCGGCGGCCGCTTCTGACCCGCTCTCCTCCATCCGTGGCAGGCCACCTGAAAGGGCACCGATGAGCGAGCAGACCGTCCTCGGCCGCGTCACCCGGCTCGCGAAGGCCGACATCAACGCGACCCTCAAGTCCGGCACGGCCGCCTGAAGCCCCTCGCCCGCCAGGCCTTCAGGTGCCCCTCCGCCGGGCCCTCCCCCGGCCGGGCGGTCAGCCGTACATGCTCAGCAGCTGTTCCGCCGAGAGCTCCGAGACGGCTTCCGCCGCCGCGCCCGGGAGGGGGAGTTCGAACCAGACCGTCTTGCCGCGGTGGGTGCGGCGGGTGCCCCAGCCCGCGGACAGCATGCCGACCAGCTGGAGGCCCCGCCCGCCCTCGTCCGTGTCCCGGGCCCGGCGCCGCCGCGGCTGCACCAGGTTCCCGTCCCAGACCTCGCAGACGAGGGTGCGGTCGAGCAGGAGGCGGAGCCGGATCTCCCCCTCGCCGTACCGCAGGGCGTTCGTCACCAGCTCGCTGACCAGCAGCTCGGTGGTGTCCAGCAGCCCCTCCAGTCCCCACGCGGGCAGTTTCGCCCGGGCCAGCTCCCGCGCCCGGCCCACCGACCGTGCCTCGCGCGGCAGCTGCCAGTCGCCCACCGCGTCGATCGGCAGCCCCTGCACCCTCGCCATCAGCAGCGCGATGTCGTCCTCACCGTGCCGCGTGTCCAGCGTGTTCAGCACGTGGTCGCACACGTCCTCCAGCGGTCGTACCGGGTCGGCGAGCGCTTCCCGCAGCCCTCGCAGCCCCTCCTCCAGCGGGTGGTCCCGCGACTCCACCAGCCCGTCCGTGTACAGGGCCAGCAGGGCACCCTCCGGGAGGTCCACCTCCACCTCCTCGAACGGCTCCCCGCCCACCCCGAGCGGCATCCCCGGCGGGACCTCCAGCAGCAGCCCGGGCCGCGGCGCGGCGCCCGGTTCCGCCGGCTCCACCAGCACGGGCGGCATGTGGCCCGCGTTGGCGATGGTGCAGCGCCGGGTCACCGGGTCGTAGACGGCGTACACGCAGGTCGCGAGGTACACCTCCGAGCGGTCCGCGTCCCGCGAGTGCAGGGCCGCCCGGGAGGCCTGCTGGGAGTCGCCGGGCGCGCCGAGCCCCCGGGCGATCTCGTCCAGTGCGGTCAGCACCTCCGCCGGCTCCAGGTCCAGCAGCGCCAGGGTCCGTACGGCGGTGCGCAGTTCGCCCATCGCGACGGCGGCCCGCAGCCCGCGGCCCATGACGTCGCCGACGACGAGCGCCGTGCGGTGTCCGGGCAGCTCGATGACGTCGAACCAGTCCCCGCCGACCTCGGTGGCCGCGTTCCCGGGCAGATAGCGGCAGGCGATGTCCAGGCCGGCCGCCTCGGGGTCGCCGGGCGGCAGCAGGCTGCGCTGGAGTATCAGTGCCCGCTCGTGCTCGCGCCGGTAGAGCCGGGCGTTGTCGATGCAGACGGCGGCCCGGGCGGCGAGCTCCACGGCCACCGCCCGGTCCCGTTCCCCGAAGGGCTCGCTGCCCTTCGTACGGGAGAACTGGGCGAGTCCGACCACGGTGTCGTGCGCGACCATCGGCACGATGAGCGTCGACTGCACGAGGTCGTCCGGTCCGCCGCCCTCGATCAGCCGCGGCCGCGCGGTCCGCAGGGCCACTGCTCCCGGCGAGGCCGCCGGGTAGCGGTGGATCGCCCCTACGGAGACCAGCGCGCCCGGACCCGACAGCGGGGCGTCCGAGACGGCGGAGGCGAAGGCGACCCTCCGCAGCGGCGCGGAAGGCGCCCGTCCGGCGCCCAGCCCGGGCGGCAGCGAGGGCACGCCGGGCCCGTGCGGCCGCGCGGGCCGGTCGTCGTCGCCGAGCAGCAGCCCCTGGTAGAGGTCGACGGCGGCGAGGTCGCAGAAGCCCGGGACGGTCACGTCCAGCAGTTCGCGGGCGGTGGTCTCCAGGTCGAGGGAGTTCCCGATGCGGTGCCCGGCCTCGTTGAGCAGGGCGAGATTGCGCCGGACCCCGGCGGCCTCGCGGGCGGCGAGGTGGCGGCGGGTGACGTCGATGCCGATGCCCGCGACGCCGATGGGGCGGCCGGTGCCGCCGTGGACGCGGTAGAGGTTGACGGACCAGTGGCGGCGCTCCCGGCTGCCGGGGGCGGCGCCGGTGATCTGGAGGTCGGTGACGGAGTCGCCGGTCTCCAGGACCCGCCGCAGGGCCTCGGCCATCCGGTCGGCCTCCTGGGGCGGGAGGTAGTCGTGGACGGTGCGGCCGCGGTGCTCCTCGACGGCGCCGCCGAAGACGGTCGCGAAACGGCGGTTGGCCCGCTGCACGGTGAGGTCCGTGCCGAACAACAGGAAGCCGAAAGGAGATTGGCCGAATATGGCCTGCGAGGCGGCGAGGTCGGATTCGATCCGGCGCAGCGCGCGTACGTCGACGACGACGCACAGCGCGGCCCGCTCGGCGGTCTCGGTCTGGGTGGGCATCACATAGATCTCGGCCACGCCGTGCTCTCCGTTCCCGCCGGGGATCCGGAAGGGGACGAGGCCGGTCCATTCCTTGCCGTCGAGGATCTCGGCCACCCTGCGGTGCCCGCCGGCGCGCAGCTCCGGCGGCATGAAGGCGTCCACCGGGTCCCGGCCCACGGCCTGCGCGGCGGTCAGCCCGAACAGTTCCTCGGCGCGCAGGCTCCACTGGTCGATGAGCCCGTCGGGTCCGATGGAGAAAGACGCGACCTTTATGTAGTCATATATCGAGCCAGGCGGGCTGCTGTGCCACAAGGAGTCGTGCCATGTCTCCCCGGGCACACGGGCCTGATGTGCCTGCGCAGGTATCTCGCTCACGCGACCGTCCCCTCCAGCTCACCGCAACCGGACCGGCCATGACCGAAGTATTCAGCACCACGGCCCCGCACGGCACGGCGTTCACGATCACAAAAAGGTCCCGACTATTTCGAGCCATGCGCTGTGATCGTCGGCCATCCTTCACCTTGTTACTCACCAGGAAGTGCCAACTCGAACCACACGGTCTTGCCCGATTTCCCGTGCCGGGTCCCCCAGCGCTGCGCCGAGACGGCCACCAGGTGGAGCCCGCGGCCGCCCTCGTCGTCCGGATGCGCGACCCGCGCGAGGGGCGGATCCGGAAGCGGATCGGAAACCTCCACGAGGAGCGCGGGCGACCCCGCCGCACTCCCGCCGGCCGGATTGCGCCGCACCAGCCGGACCCCGATGGGGCCGGAGGCGTACCGCAGTGAATTGGTGACCAGCTCGCTGACCAGCAGGACGGTGACATCGCCGACGGAGTCCAGGCCCCAGGAACTGAGCGTGCCGCGCACGGCGTGGCGGGCGGTGCGGACGGCTCCGGGTTCGGCGGGGAAGGCCCACTCGGCGCATTCACCGTCTGTGTCGATCACGCCGATCACTTCCCGGGCCGGCAACGACCCCAGTCCGATTCAGCAGGGACAGAGCCACGAGGGGCAGTACACGATTGGGACTAATAGCGACATACCCGATATTCGAGGCGTCGTACCACCCGATCCCTCACGCACCGGCGCACTGTGGCGCAGACGGCCCAGCGCACGCGCGTCACGCGCCCCCGTGCGACCGGGAGTGCTGCTCGGCGCGCTCGGCGCGCTCGGCGCGCTCGGCGCGCAGTCTGCGTCCGGCCTCGGCGACCGCCGGCCGGTCCTGGTCGAGCCAGTCCACGGAGTCCAGCTCCTCCGGCGCGAGCCAGCGCAGCTCGTCGTGGTCCTCCAGCGGCTCGGGCTCGCCGGACAGCAGCCGGGCGGTCCACACGTGCAGGACGAGTCCGGGCCTGCACGGCCACTCCCCCGGGATCCGTTCCAGCACCTCGGCCTCCACGCCGAGCTCCTCGCGCAGTTCGCGTACGAGCGCCTCGGGGACGGATTCGCCCGGCTCCGTCTTCCCTCCGGGCAGCTCCCAGCGTCCGGCCACCTCCGGGGGTGCGCTGCGGCGGGCGGCCAGCAGGCGGCCCTCACGAAAAAGGGCTCCGCCCACGACCACTCGTACCGTCATGGGGCGGAGCCTATGTCAACACAAGGATGCTCAGTTCGTCGTGGCAATCTGACCGATCCGCTCGACCCAGTACAGCTGCTTGTGGCCTCTGTCATCAAGGCTGTCGACGACCTTCTGGGCCTCGGCCCGGGTGGAGTACCGGCCCACCCGGTAGCGGTTGCCGTTGTCGTCCTGACGTATGACCAGCCATGGGAGCAGGGCACCGCCGTCGTTCATCGCGTTTCACCCTCCGCCGGTGTACCTGCCCGGGAAACCGCATTGCGCATATGCCCGACCTTACGCCCGACCTTTACGGAGCGGATACGGTTTTTCACGAAGAGGTACCTCACAGGCGTACGCATCCGGCCACACGTACGAGCGCGCCGTGCGCGCCGGTTCGCACCCGGCGCACCGCGGGCATCCGCAGCACCGCCGCCCCGCAGCACCGCCGCCCCGCCTCCGGCGCCCTGCGGCGGGGCCGCCGCGGCCCGGCCCGTGACACTCCGTCACGCACGGGCGCGCCCCGGGATCGCCCCCCACGCGCCGGCTCCCCGGCGCCCCGGCGCCCGGTCAACTCCCGGGACGGGCTCGTCCGCTCACCGGACCGGGAGGTGGTACGACAGGCGGTAGCGGTCCGCCGGGACCACCACGTCGGCCGTCTCGACCGCCCGGCCGGACGCGAAGTACGTACGGCAGATCACCAGGACCACATGGCCCGGAACCCCGCCCAGCAGCATGATCTCCTCCGCCAGGCCCGGCCGGGCCCCGACCTCCTCCACCACGTTGTCCACGACGACGTCGATCGCGGCCATCCGGTCGACGACCCCCGAGCCCCCGAGCGGCCCCTCCTCCGGCAGCATCACCGGCGTCCGCCCGGTCACGGCGAGCGGCTCCCACGAGGTCGACAGCATCATCGCCTCCCCCGCGTCGCGGAACACGTACCGCGTCCGCATCACCCGCTCGCCGATCTCGATGCCGAGCCGCTTGGCGATCTCCGCCGGCGCGGCCGTCTGCTCGCTGCCGGACTCCCACGTGCCCCGGGCCCCCGCCTCGGCCTGCTCCTGCCGGAACGGCGTCGAGGCCCCGCCCGTGCGGTATCCGGAGCGGGCGACCCGTCTCGGCACGGGCTGCTCCCGTACGTACGTACCCGACCCGGACCGGCCCTCGACCAGCCCCTCCGCCATGAGGACCTTGCGCGCCTCCAGCGCCACCGTGTCGGAGACCCCGTACTCCTCGCGGATCCGGGCCTGCGAAGGGAGCCGGGCGTGCGGGGGCAGGGACCCATCGACGATCTTCCGTCGCAGATCCCCGGCGACGCGCAGATAGGCCGGCTGCTCACCGAAAGTCACTGGCCACTCCCATCAGGTTGACAGACAGCTACACCCTGGCAACCTGCGGTTGCACATCGCAAGCAAGGGCCAGAGTTTCACCCGAAGTGATGAAGCCAGGTCCTGAAACCCGTTACCGTGCGTTACAGGACACCTTTTTCGGCGGCCCTCAGGCAGCGGCGGAGGAGGACCCGCCCGAATCGCCGCCCGACTGCTCCGCGAGCCAGTCCGGCACCGTCGTCGACAGGCCGTACGCCCCGCGCAGCGCCTTCTCCGTGTCCACGGACAGCGCGCCCGAGGCCTCGTCCCACGCTCCCTGGAACTCCGCCGGCTTCGTCGCCTTCGCCGCCCGCTGCCAGCCCGCGCGCGCCGCCTCGACCTCCTTGAGCTGCGCCCGCGCCGGCCCGGCCAGCTCCGGGTGCTCCTGCGCCCCGGCCAGCATCCGCGCCTCACCGGCCAGCGCCAGGTCCACCTCGCGGGCCCAGTCCCGGTACTCCGGCAGCGCCTCGTCGATCTCCGTCTCCGGCCCGCTCCCGAGCGCCAGGTCGGCCTGGTTCATCACGCGCAGGAAGGCCACCTGCTCCGGCTTCAGCATCCCGGCGTCCTTCCGCAGGCTGCCGCGGTGCTCCTCCTCCGCGGTGCCGATGACGCAGAGCAGCCGCCGGTCGCCGCCCCGCGCATCCCGCGAGGGCGCGAAGTAGTACATGTCCGCGTACGAGGGCAGCGCCCACGTGTCCATCGCGTACGCGTCCTGCGCCTTCCAGCACGCGTCCGTGGCGGCCTTCTTCAGCTCGGGCGCCCCGGGGAAACGGCCGGCGGGGAACCGGGTCGAGGAGGTGACCTCCCCCTCGTGCACCTCGGTGCACGCGATCCGGTAGATGAGCGGGTCCTCGTCGAGCAGGTCCCCGCCCGGGACGTTGAAGCAGTCACCCTCGCGCATCTCGTCGATGTCGGTCAGCTCGCCCTCGACGCGCTCCAGCCGCTGGAGCGTGTCCAGCCGGTCGGACAGCCGGTCCGCCACCCGGTCCGTGACGAGGACGAGGGCCGCGGTCATCGCGACCGACACCGCCAGGCCCGTGATCGCGAGCGCTCTGCCCCGCTCCCCCTTCCGCGCGATCTGGACGAGCGCCACGATCCCGAAGACGATGCCGAGCGGCGGCAGGCACAACAGCCCGACCAGCAGCGACGCGAGCGCGAAACCGTTGAGCGCGGGCTCCCGGTACGGCTGCTGCGGGGGCGGAGCGGGCCAGTAGGGAGGCGGCGGGGTGCTCACGGTGCGGGGGGGCTCCATCACGGGGGGGCGCGAACGAATGCGCGAAATAGTACGCAGCGGGGGCGGCCGCCGTGACGGTCGCCCCCGCCGTTCGACGCGCCCCGTGCTGCGCGTTCGGCCCGAGTGGGTCAGAACTGGAGCGCCCAGGAGTCGATCTTGCCGGTGTCGAGGTCGGCGTTGTCGTTCACGCGGAGCTTCCACACCCCGGCCGCGACCTCCGAAGAGGCGTTGACCGTATAGGTCTTGACGATGTTGTCCGCGCTGCCGCCGCTGCGGTCGTGCAGGGTGTGGACCGAGCCGTCGGGGGCGACCAGGTCGACCTTGAGGTCGCCGATGTACGTGTGCTTGATGTCGACCGACACGCTCAGCGCCGCCGGGGCGTTGCCGGGGACACCGCTGACGGTCAGCGGCGACTCGACGGTCGCGTCGTCGTTGATCGCGTAGTCGTCCGGGTTCTCGAAACGGGTGCCCGGGTTGGGCGGGGTGGTGCCGCCGCCCACGTACAGCAGGCGGTTCGGGGAGCCTGAACCGGGACCGGTCACCACGTTCGGGGTGACCGCGGCGACCAGGGCCGAGGAGACCTGGGCCGGTGTGCTCGCCGGGTTCTGCGAGAGGTACAGGGCGGCCGCGCCCACGACGTGCGGTGTGGCCATCGAGGTGCCCGAGATGGTGTTGGTGGCGGTGTCGCCGGTGCCCCACGAGGAGGTGATGGAGGAGCCGGGGGCGAAGACGTCCAGGATCGAGCCGTAGTTGGAGTAGCTCGCCTTGGCGTCGGCGCTGGTCGTGGCGCCGACCGTGATGGCCTCGGCGACGCGCGCCGGGGACTTGGTGCTCGCGTCCGTGGACTCGTTGCCCGCGGCGACGCCGTACGTGATCCCGGAGGCTATGGAGTTGCGCACGGCGGTGTCGAGCGCGGAGTCGGCGCCGCCGCCGAGGGACATGTTCGCCACGGCCGGCTTGACGGCGTGCTGGGTCACCCAGTCGATGCCGGCGACGACCTGGGCCGTCGTACCGGAGCCGTTGTTGTCGAGGACGCGGACACCGACGATCTTGGCCTTCTTGGCCACGCCGTACGAACTGCCCGCGACGGTGCCGGCGACGTGCGTTCCGTGGCCGTGGCCGTCCTGGGCGGTGTTGTCGTTGTCGATGGCGTCGTAGCCGTAGGAGGCCCGGCCGCCGAACTCGCCGTGGGTGATGCGGACGCCGGTGTCGATGATGTACGCGGTGACGCCCTCGCCGGCCTTGTCCGGGTAGGTGTAGCTGCTGTCGAGCGGGAGTGCGTGCTGGTCGATGCGGTCCAGGCCCCAGGAGGGCGGGCCGGGCT
The DNA here is from genome assembly GCF_040302565.1 of Streptomyces sp. NPDC097981. Classification (NCBI taxonomy): domain Bacteria; kingdom Bacillati; phylum Actinomycetota; class Actinomycetes; order Kitasatosporales; family Streptomycetaceae; genus Streptomyces; species Streptomyces sp. NPDC097981. Next base: position 39,830 of record NZ_JBEORW010000003.1, on the reverse strand, counting down.
GGGTGCCCTGGGCGTCGTCGACGGTGAACGTCCGGTTCTGCACGACGGACTTGACCGCCGGATCGGCGGCGAGCTTCCTGGCCTGCACATCGGAGGCGGCGACGGAGTAGCCGTTGAGGGCGGCGCTGTGGTCCGGTCGATCTTCGCGCCGTGGCGCCTGGCGACGGCCTTGCCGCTGTCCGCGGTGGAGCGGGCGGCCGAGTCCTTCAGGGTCACGATGTAGCTGCCGGCGACGGAGCCGGGGGCTCCGGCGTTCTCGACGACGCCCTGGGGGCCGTTGTCGGCGGCGGAGGCCGGTAACGCGGCGGCGGCGCCGAGCGCGAGTGCCGCGACCGCGGTCGCGCTGATGCCGGCGAGTTTCCGGCGGGTGTGACGCATCACGGACATGCGGGGGTCCTCCTCATAGGCGGTGCGGTGCGGGGGGTGGGGCAGCAGATTTACATGCCCATGACAATCCAAGGGGCCTGCCGGGCTGCCGCCTCCGAAAGGTTGACCCACCCGTTCGCCATCCCACAAGGGCACGGCGAACGCGTAACATCCGTGCCATACAACGGCCATGAATGAGCAAAGGCGCTCTGCACATGACGCACGCACTCCCCGGTTACGTCTGTCCCGAAGACGCCACGCGGGCGGACGCCCGGACGGCACCCTGGTGCTGCCCGCTGTGCGGTGGGCCGTGGGACCTCGACTTCACACCGGATCCGGCCAGTCCGCTCGAACCGGCCGCGGGACCCAACTCGCTGTGGCGGTTCGGGCCGGCGCTGCCGCTGCCGGGGGCGTTCTCCGTGACGCTGTCGGAGGGGAACACCCCGCTGGTCCCGCTCGCGGAACGGGTTCACGCCAAGCTCGACTTCCTGATGCCGACGCTCTCGTTCAAGGACCGGGGCGCGGTGATGCTCGTGGAGCTGGCCCGCCGGCTGGGTCCGGAGCGGGTCGTCGCGGACAGCAGCGGCAATGCGGGGACGGCCGTGGCCGCGTACTGCGCGCGGGCCGGGCTGGATTGTGAAGTTTTCGTGCCCGAGGGCACCTCGGAGAAGAAGACGGAGCAGATGCGGGCGCACGGGGCGGCGGTCCGCGTCGTGCCGGGCGGCCGGGAGGCGACGGCGGCGGCGGCGCGGGCGGCCGCCGGCCTGCCGGGCGTCTTCTACGCGAGCCACGTCTTCAACCCGTACTTCCTGCACGGGACGAAGACGTACGTGTACGAGGTGTGGGAGGAGCTCGGCGGCAGGCTCCCCGAGACCCTCGTCGTCCCGGTCGGCAACGGCACCCTGCTGCTGGGGGCGGCGCTGGCGGTCGGGGAACTGGCCCGGCGCGGGGTGAAGCCGCCGGCGCTGATCGCGGTGCAGGCGGCGGCGGTGTCCCCGCTGGCCGCGGCCTTCGCCGCGGGTGCGGAGGACGCCGACCCGGTGCCGGAGCTGCCCACGCTGGCCGAGGGGATCGCGATCCCGGCCCCGCCGCGGGCCCGGCAGATCCTGGCCGCGGTCCGCGCGTCCGGCGGCACCTTCCTGACGGTCCCGGAGCCGGCCCTGCGCGCGGCCCGGCGGGACCTGGCGCAGCGCGGGCTCTTCGTGGAGCCGACGGCGGCGGCCTGCTGGGCGGCGGTGGGACCGTTCTCCCCCGACGACCCCCTCCGGGGCCGCAGCGCGGTCCTCCCCCTCTGCGGGGCGGGCCTCAAGGCGGCGGGCCCGGCCGCCTGACCAACGGCGCCACGCGCCCACGCGCCACGCCCCCGCGCCCCCGCGTACATGTCGGAAAATCGCCAGCCGCGGGCGGGACCGGTCTGGTGAACTGGGCCCATGACCACCACAGTTGATCTCGCCCGCCGCTTCGCCGAACTCCACGACCCCGCCGCCCCGCTGGCCCTGGCCAACGCCTGGGACGTCGTCAGCGCCCGCCTCGTCGAGGCCGCCGGCGCCCCCGCCGTCGCCACCACCAGCGCCGGGGTCGCCTGGCCCCTCGGCGCACCCGACGGGGACGCGCTGACCCGCGACCGCGCCCTCGACCTGGTCGCCCGGGTGGTCGCGGCCGTCTCCGTCCCGGTGACCGCCGACATCGAGGGCGGCTTCGGCGCCGACCCCGCGGGGGTCGCGGAGACCGTCACCGGGGTCCTCGCCGCCGGCGCGGCCGGCATCAACATCGAGGACGGCACCCGGGCCGCCGCCGACCACGCGGAGCGCGTCGCCGCGGCGCGTGCCGCCGCGGACACCGCCGGGGTCCCGCTGTACGTCAACGCCCGCGTCGACACGTACTTGTTCGGCCTCGGGGACGAGGAGGACCGGCTCGACGAGACCCTCGCCCGCGCCGCCGCCTACCTCCGGGCGGGCGCCAGCGGCATCTTCGTCCCCGGCGTCACCGACCCGGCCGTCGTCGCCGAACTGGCCAAGGGCATCGACGCCCCGCTCAACATCCTCGCCGGCCCCGGCGCCCCCTCCGTCGCCGAGCTCGGCGCCCTCGGCGTCGCCCGCGTCAGCCTCGGCTCCTCGGTCGCATCGGCCGCGTACGACGTGGTCCGCCGCGCCGCGCAGGAGCTGATCGCGGGCGGCACGTACACCACGCTCGACGCGTCCCTCCCGTACGGCGAGCTGAACGCCCTGCTCAAGGGCTGAGACCGGGAAGCGTGTACACGCCAACGACCCCGGGATCCGGTCATGCGCACCTCGGAGAGTGTTGAGAGCAGGCTTCCGGGAACCGCCGGTCGCAGGTCACCGGCGCCGTCTGGACCGCGTGATCGTCAGCACCGGGCGCAGGCAGTGGCGGCCGAGGGGACGGCGCCCCGTACCCGCGGCCCGCGGCCCGGCGTCAGTCCCGGGCGGCCCGCTCGTACAGCGCCTTGGCCTTCTCGTCGAACAGCGCGGCCGTGGAGTCCACGTCCGTGTTCCCGCCGCTCAGCACCCCGATCAGCCGGCCCGGGTTCCCCGGACCGCCCCGGTCGGCGATCCAGGGGCTGCCGCTCGTGCCCGACCAGAAGCCCGCGCAGCTGATGTACAGCATCGCGGGGTCCTCCTGGTCGTGGCCGGTCTGGGTGGTGCAGGAGACGGGCTTGTTCTGCGGATTGCGGTCCGATTCCGGATAGCCGACGACCGTCACCTCGCGCTCGTACCCCGAGGTCCAGTCGGGCTTCGGGGCCTCCTCGGCGCCCCCGACCACCTGCTGGACGGTGCGGCCGTCCTTGTCCGGCTCGATGCTGAGGAAGGCGAAATCGGCGGTGTCCTCGCCCCATTTGGTCCAGCGCTCGTCCACGTGGACCGCGCGGACCTTCCACACCCCGAGGGGCTGGCGGCCCGCCCCCTCCCCGGTGAAGGCGGGGGCGAAGGAGAGGTCGCCGATGGCCCGGCCGTCGTGCGCGACCTCTCCGGGCGCACCGCCCTCCCCCGCCGGGGCCACGCAGTGCGCGGCGGTCGCCACGACGGTGCCCTTGGGGCTGTCGACGACGCTCGCCGTGCACCAGTGCTCCCCGTTCGCCATGAGCACGCCGACGCCGGGGAAGGGGTGCACCGCGTTCGCGTCCTCGTCCGTCGCCTTGACGAAGCCGACGGCGAGCACCGCCACCACTCCGGCTGCGGCCGCCGCCGATGCACCCCTCACCACTGCGTTCATCGCACGCCGGGATCGGGGGTCGGTGCGAGCATCACCTTGCTGATCCACGCCAGCGCGCCCTCCCTCATTCCGCGTACGTACGACTTTCCGTTGTGCTCACCATCCTGGATCACCTGGAGCTTGGTGTGCACGGGGCCCTTCCCATACTCGTCCATGAACTTCTCGGCCTTCTCGCGGCCGGTCTCCTTGGTGCCGATCTGGAAGTTGATGTAGACGTCCGGACCACCCTCCTTGATCAGCTTCTCGGCGAGCTTCTCGGGGTTGTTCTCGTCCATGGCCTGCGTGTTCCCCTTCCACAGCGGGGAGTCGGGGACGATGTCGACCCCGCTCGCGATGGCCGCCTTGAACCGGTCGGGGTACTTCAGGACGTGCTTGAACGCGCCGAATCCGCCCGCGGAGGAGCCCATGAAGGCCCACCCGTCCCGGGAGGTGAAGGTCCGGAAATTGGCCTTCGTGAAATCGGGGATGTCCTCGGCCATCCAGGTGCCCATCTTGGGCTCGCCGGGGATGTCCGAGGCGTCGAAGTGGTGCTTGGTGTCCGCGTTGTGCACCGGCATGATCAGGATGAAGGGCAGGCTCGTACCGGCCTTCGCCCCGTCGCTCACGGCCTTCTCCAGGCCGAGGCCCGGGCCCGTTCCCCAGTAGTTGGTGGGGTAGCCCCGGCCGCCCGGCAGGGAGATCAGGACCGGGAAGGCGCTCTTGGCGTACCTCGGTTCGTCGTACTCCTTGGGGACCCACACCCACACGTCACCGGTGAACCCGGACTTCGCGCCGGTCAGGGTCGTCCGGCCGATCTGCGTGCCGTCGGGCAGCCGGTACGTCCGGACGAACTGGGCCTTCGGCCCGGTCGGCATGCTCACTCCCTGCCGGATGTCCTCGCTCGCGGCCGACTCCTGGACCTTCCCGAAGGACACCGGATCCCCTATGTCGGAGAAGAGCCCGTACTTGTACGCCGCCGCGCCGGCCCCGGCGGCGAGGGCGAACGCCAGCGCACCGCTGATCAGAAGCCTGCGCGGGCGCTTGGGACGGCGGCGGCCCGTGGTCGGCGGGCCTTCCTCGGTCATGAGGCCGGCGTCGCCCTGAAGCTGGTCATGCTGCACGGATTTGTCCCGTTCCTTCTCCGGCGCTCCCGAAGAGCGCGGGTCCGACCGATCGGTCCCCCTTACACCCTTTACAGAGGTGTCAACGATCGGATGGGTTGCCTGGGACCGGCGGGACGTGGCGCTTGCCACCCCGGGCCCGGGCTCCGTGCGTACGGCCTGGTCAGCCGGTCGCGGGCTGCGGCGCCTTCAGCACCTTGCTGATCCACTCCAGGGAGCCTTCCTTCATGCCCCGGACGTAGTGCCAGCCGTTGTGCTCACCGTTCTGGATGTCGCGGATGGTGGTCTTCACCGGCCCCTTGCCGAACTGCTGCTGGAACTTGACCATCCGGTCCTTGCCGGTCTCCTTCGTGCCGACCTGGAAGTTGATGTAGACCTCGGGGCCGTTCGTGTCGATCAGCTTCTTGGCGAGCTTCTCCGGGTTGTTCGCGTCCATCTCCGCCTGGTGGCCCTTCCAGAGCGGGGAGTCCGGGACGATCTCGCCGCCGCTGGCGATCACGGCCTTGAACCGGTCCGGGTACTGCAGGACGGTCTTCATGCCGACGAAGGCGCCGGAGGAGGAGCCCATGAAGGCCCAGCCGTCGCGGGACTTGTACGTACGGAAATTGGCCTTGGCGAAGTCCGGGACGTCCTCGGCGATCCAGGTGCCCATCTTGGGCTGGCCGGGGATGTCGGCGCCGTCGTAGTAGTACTTGCTGTCCGGGTTGAGCACCGGCATGATCACGATGAACGGCAGGCTGGTGCCGGCCTGGACGCCCTCGCTGATGGCCTTCTGGAGGCCGAGGCTGCGGTCGGACCAGTAGTTGGCCGGGAAGCCGTTGCCGCCGGGGAGCGCGATGAGCACCGGGAAGGCGCTCTTCTCGTACTTCGCCTCGTTGTACTCCTTCGGCGTCCAGACCCAGACGTCGCCCTCGAAGCCGGACTTCGCGCCCGCGAGGCGGGTCTTCGCGATGATCGTGCCATCGTCGAGCTTGGCGGTCTGCTTGAAGTCGGACTTCGGGCCGGCCGGCAGCTGTACGTCCGGATCGCCGGTGGGCTTGGCGGGGGCCGACGGCGCGCCCGGGGACTGCTTGCCCGCGTCGGGCGCGGCCGACGCGGGGGCCTTGCCGAAGCTCACGGAGCCGCCGTTGCCGGAGAACCACTCCAGCTTCCAGGCGGCGAAGCCTCCGCCGCCGAGCAGGAGCGCGAAGGCCACGGCGGCGGATATCCATATCGCGCGGCGGGAGCGAGGCGGCCGCGGCGCTCCGGGATCCTGCGGCCCGGACGGCGGCTCGTACGGGGGCGGGGGCTGCCGTTCGAGGCCGGCCTGCGGGTACTGGTGCACGAACTTCGCTCCGAACGGTCATGGCTGCCCCCCGTTGGGACAGAACAGCCGGCTATCTCCTTGGTTCTGATGTGCGCATCCCACGGACAGTTCCGAAACCCGGCACATACATGGCCTGGATCTCATCCGTCCGGAACCCGAACAGCAGAACTCACCTCTGGGCGTCGAGCGCCTCCGCACACCGCCCGAGCAGGCTGATCAGCTGCTCCCGCTCCTCGTCCGTGAACGCGGCGGCGAGCGCCCGCTCCACCCGTACGGCGCCGGCGTCGGCGAGCTCCATCACCGCCCGGCCCTCGTCGGTGAGCCGGGTCTCCAGCACGTTGCGGTGCCATTCGTGCGGGGTCCGCTCGATGAGCCCGCGCTCCTGGAGGTTCTTCAGCACCGTGTTCATGGTCGGCGGCGTCACCCCGCACAGGCGGGCGAGCGCTGCCGCGGAGATCCCCGGCTTCTCGGCGAGCCAGAGCAGCGCGGCGTACTGCGGAACCGTTACTGCGGCGGGCCTGAACGCAGCGTTCTTGGCCGCGAGCAGCGCCTGCTCGGCGCGCTTGACGTGCGAGCCGATGCGCTCCTCGGGAGGCATGGAGGTCATCCCTGCATCCTAAGGCCCTTGCATGCATTAGAGCTCTAATCTATCTTCGTGTTCACCTACACGGAAGAGGACACTCGTTGTGCTGAAGAAGCTCCTGCCCGCCACGCTCCTGGCCCTGACCACGGCACTCACCCTGGGCGTCCTCCCGCCCGCCGAGGCCGCGGACGGGACCACGGACAGCCGCATCGCCACGGCCTTCACCCTCCCCGGCGAGAAGGTCTACCCCGAAGGCATAGCCACCGACCCCCGCAACCAGACCGTGTACGTCGGCTCGTACGCGGACGGCACCGTCTACCGGGCCCGCCCCGGGCGGCGCACCGCCGAGGTGTTCCTGCCGGCCGGCAGGGACGGCCGGCACACGGCGAACGGGCTGCGCGTCGATGCCCGCGGCCGCCTCTGGGTGACCGACTCCACCTCCGGGGTCTCCGTCTACGACACCGCGTCGGGCACGCGCCTGGCCCACTTCGAGGTCGCGGGGACCGCCCCCTTCTTCGTCAACGACCTGGCCATCACCCCGGACGGCACCGCCTACCTGACGGACAGCTTCGGCGCGCTCGTCTACCGGGTCACCCCGGCCCAGCTCGCGGCCGGCTCGGGCCCGCTGACCGCCGCGTACGACCTGCACGACCACCTCACCCCGTACCCGGGGCGCACCGTCAGCCTCAACGGGATCGTCTCGGACCCGGCGGGCCGCTTCCTCCTCGCCGTGGACATGACGGCGGGCGACCTCCACCGGATCGACCTGCGCACCGGCGCGATATCCCGCGTCGCCCTCCAGGGCGGCGACCTCACCCACGCCGACGGCCTCGACCTCGCGCCCGACGGCACCCTGCGCGTGGCCCACAACACCACGAACACCCTGACACGGTGGCGCCTCGACCCCGACGGCACCCGGGCCCGGCTGACCCGGACGATCACGGACGCATCCCTGCAGATCCCGACCACCCTCAGCCACACCCCGGGCCGCACGCTCGTGGTCCGCTCCCAGTTCGACAAGGGCGGCCCCATGGGCCCGGGGACGCCGACGGCGTTCACGATCGCCTCGGTCCGCGGCCTCTGATCCTTCACACGCCGCCCGCACGCTTCGGCCCCGGCAGGCCTCAGCGGCTTCGCAGCGCTGCGCTGGACTCCGTTCAGCGACGACCCGGGGTCCGGCGGGCAGGCGGGCAGGCGGGCAGGCGGGCAGGCGGGCAGGCGGAGCGTTCGCCGTCAGCGGGCGGCGCCGAGCCGCGCCTGCTCCTCCTCGACGATGCGCCGGGCCAGCGAGGTGTCCGAGACGTCGACCGCCTCGGGCGCCGACTCCGCCACCACGCTGCGCCGGGCGTACGCGTCGAAGAGCCGCGCCTTGCGCTCCAGCACCTCCAGCATCCGCTGGTCCACCCCGTCGGTGGCGAGCAGCCGGTGCACCCGCACGGCACGCACCTGGCCCATCCGGTGCGCGCGGGCCACCGCCTGCTGCTCCATCGTCGGCTTGACCTGCGGCTCGCAGATGATCACCACGGAAGCCGTCTGGAGGTTGATCCCGATGCCGCCCGCCTCGATCTGCGCGAGCAGCACCGCGTGCCCGGCCGCCGCGACGAACCCGTCGACGAGCCGCTGGCGGCGCGCTGCCGGCACGCTCCCGGAGACCGGACCGAAGAGCCGGCCCCCGAGCGGCGGGCGGCCGAGCACGTCCCCGACCACCCCGAGCACCTCGCGGAAGGAAGAGAACACCACGACCTTCAGGCCGTTGGCGGCAGCATCCGCCACCAGCTCGCACAGCCGTTGCAGCTTCGCCGACTTCTCCGGCTCCGCGTACGCGGCCCTGCGCATCGCCGTGAAGTTGCCGGCCCGCACGGCCGCCCGGTAGGCGTCCCGGTCGGCCGCGCTCAGCTCCTCCCATTCGTCGGTCCACTGGAGCCCGGGCAGTTCGGCGAGTACGTCGCGCTGGTTGCGCCGCAGGTACGCGGGCGCCACCGCCTTGCGGAAGGCCTTGGACCCGGCGACCGTGTCGACGTCGCCGATCCCCGAGGCCGCCTCGGGCCGCAGGATCCGTACGAGACTGCGGAACTCCGAGACCCGGTTCTCCATCGGGGTGCCGGTGAGGAAGAGGACGTACGCACAGCGGGCGGCCCAGGCGGCGACCGCCAGGGAGCGCTGCGCCTGCGGGTTCTTCACGTGGTGCGCCTCGTCCACGACGAGCATCCCCAGCCGGCCGGCGGCGAGTTCGGGGAAGCCGGTCAGCGCCTGGAAGGTCGTCACGGCCACCCCGCCCTCCCCGCGCCAGTCCGCGAACGCGTCGTGCCGGCCGGGGCCGTGGAGGGCGACGGCGCGCAGGGTGCTGCGCGCCTCGATCTCGCGGGTCCAGTTGATCAGGACGCCGGCCGGGCAGACCACCAGGAAGTGGCTCTGCCCCTGGGCGGCGAGGTGCGCGAGGGCGGCGAGCGCCTGGATCGTCTTGCCCAGCCCCATCTCGTCGCCGAGGATCACCCGCCGCTGCGCGAGGGCGAAGCGGGCGCCGAAGGACTGGTACCCGCGCAGCGAGACCCGCCGGTGCGTGCCGTCGAGCGGCTGGGCGCGGACCCGTTCGGCCAGCGCTTCGGGCAGGAATCCCCGGGCGGCGGCCGGGTCGGGGCCGCACCCGGCCTGCTCGGTGATCTCCGCGAGCAGGCCGTGGTACTCGGCGGAGCGCAGCTCGAAGTCGACCCAGGCGGCCGCCTCGTCGGCGGGGCCGCGCAGCAGGTCCACCGAGGCCTGCCCGAGCAGCACGGGCACGCCGCCGCCTTCGGCCTCCGCGGCCAGCCGGCCGATCTCCCGGGCGGCGGCGAGGGCCCGCTCGCGCCGCTCCCGGCCCGCGAACCACCTCTGCAGCAGGCCGGCGGCGGGCCGTGCGGCGGCGAGGAGCGGGCCGAGCCCGGCGTCCAGTGCCGTGGCCGCCTCGACGGCCCGGCGGGCGTCGGGCCCGGCCTCGACGAGCAGCTGGAGGGCCGTGACCAGGGCGGTGGTGCGGGGCTCCGGGCGGTCCACGTCGAGGTGCACGGCGACGGTCTCCCCGACGGCTTCGGCGAGCTGCCGTGCGGCGCCGAGCGCCTGGTCGGCGGTCTGCTGCCCCACTCCGGGGATCTGCCGCAGCCGGTGGCGCCCGGCGTCCAGCACCTGCTGCACGGTGTCGAACCCGGCCGCCTCGATGGCGGCCACCCGCAGCCGTCCCTCGGTGACGAGGGTCAGCCGGTCGACGGGGATCCGCCGCAGCTCGGAGCGGGCCAGCTCGGTGTGGATCGGCTCCCAGGCCTCCCGTACGGCTTCGACGGCCCGCCGGTGGTCGCTCAGCAGTGCGGCGGCCGCCGCGTGCAGGCGCTCGCCCGCGTCGATCGCCTCGGACGCCCTGCGCCGCATGCCCCTCACCCCTCGACTGCGCCCGGCTGCGCCGGGTAACGACTGCACGCAACCTACCGTCAGCGGCGCGGCGCCCGCCCGCGGGCGAGTACGGCCAGGGCCGCCAGGGTGACGGCCCCGGCGGACTCGACGACGAGGGTGGGGCGCACCAGCTCCGCGTCGGGGGACTCGGTGAAGCCGAACAGCCCCGAGGTGAGGGCGAGGACCAGCCCGGCGAGGGTGCCGGCCGTGAACAGGCCGGTGAGGGCGGCCACGGCGCCGAGGTGGCGGGCGGGGGCGGCCGCGAGCGCGAGGGCCAGCAGGGCGCCGCCGATCCCGTTGAGCAGGAACAGCACGCCGATCACGTGCAGGTCCGCGTACCCCGTGGCCCAGAGGCGGAGGTGGATCGCGGCCATCGCCGCGGTCAGGCCGGCGCCGAGCAGCCTCAGGGCGAGGACGGCACCGGCACCGACGTGCGCGGCGGGACCTTCGGCCGGGCGCCCGGCGGCTCGCTCGGCGGAGCGCTCAGTAGCCATGGGTGGCACCACCCACGGTGATCTCCGTCTTCATCCCGAGGTCCTTGTGCCCGTCGACGGGGCAGTAGACCTCGTACGTACCGTCCTTGAGGGTGATGTCGAGCTTCCCGCTCTCCCCCGGTTCCAGGGTCTTCGAGCGCTGCTCTCCGCCCGGCCCCTCGATCTCCAGGGCGTGGTCGTGGTGGCCGGTGTTCTTGACGGTGAACGCGTAGTCCCCGGCCGTGAACGTCTTCTTCGACAGGGCGATGTGGAAGTCGCTGAGATCCGCCGTGACCGGGGTCGCGGCCGCCTCGGCGCTCTTGGCCGGCGGGGGCGCGGCAGGGGCGGCCGCCGATCCGCTCCCGTAGCCGCCGCCGCTTCCCCCACAGGCCGCGAGCAGCCCCGCGAGCGCCCCGGCGGCCAGCCCCAGCCCCGCGCGCCTGGTCCGGCTGAGTGTTCCTGTCATGGCTCGGCCCTCCGGCTCGGCCCTCCGCTGTGTTCTGTCGCAGGGGATACGCAGGGACGACGCTGGGGGATTTACCGGACAGGAGGACAATGAAGGGGTGTTTCCCCACGAACCGGACCCAATCCATCCGGGAAGGCCGAACGTACCCACTGATGTGCAGAGAATGGGCCTCCCCCTCGGGCGTGCACCGGACGAAGCGCTGCTGTCGGGCCTGATGACGGGCGATCCCGAGATCGCCGTCGCGTTCGTGCGCCGCTTCCAGCGCACTGTCTTCGGTGTGGCCATCGCCGTGGTCGGCGACGCGCAGCTCGCCGAGGACATCGCGCAGCAGACCTTCGAGCGGGCGTGGCGGCACGCGCAGGTCTACGATTCGCGCCGCGGGTCGGTACGGACCTGGCTGACGGCCATCGCGCACCACCTGGCCATCGACGCGGTCCGGGCCCGCCGGGCCAATCCGGTCGCCCCCGAGGACCTGGACGCCCTTCTCGACATCGTGACGGAGACACCCGAACAGCACGCGCTCGCCGCCGAGACGTCGGCCGGGATACGGGCGGCTCTGGCCGACCTGCCCCGGGAGCAGGCACGCGCCCTGGTGATGGCGGGAATCTACGGGATGACCGCACAGCAGATCGCCGACTTGGAGCAGATCCCGCTCGGGACCGCCAAGACGCGGATCCGGACGGCGATGCACAAGCTGCGCAGGACCTTGGGGGCCGAGGAGAGCCGGCGATGAGCGAGATGACCTGCGAGCAGCTGAGGGAGCTCGACGCCGAGCTGGCGCTGGGCATCCTTCCGGCCCGGGAGCGCGCCCGTGCGGTGGCCCACCTGGACCAGTGCCCGGGCTGCCGGGTGCACATCGAGAAGCTGGCCCTGGTCGGCGACGGCCTGCTCGGCCTGCTGCCGGGCACGGAGCCCCCGGTCGGTTTCGAGAGCCGCGTCACCACCGCCCTCCTGCCACCCCCGCCCCCGAAGCCGGCGCCGGCCCGCCGGCGGCTGCTGCCGCGGCCCCGGGTCGCGGCCGCGGCGGCGGCCCTGGCCGTGGCGTGCGGGTTCGGCGGCTGGGCGGCGGGTACGGCGATCGAGCAGGCGTCGGCGCCCGCGTCCCCGACGGCCCGCGCGAACGCCCAGCTGCTCCAGGCGCCGCTGATGACGGACGGCCGGGAGGTGGGCCGGGTCTTCGCCCATCCGGGCACGCAGGGCTGGCTGTACATGTCGGTGGACCTGGAGAAGCCGGCGCCCGAGGTCAGCTGCGTCCTGGACCACAAGGACGGGACGATGACCCGCCTGGGCACCTTCTCGCTCCAGGACGGCTACGGCTACTGGGTCGCGACCGCCGACGTGAACCCCACGACCCTCGCGGGCGCCCGCCTCCTCACCCCGGACGGCTCGGTCCTCGCCTCGGCCCACTTCGCCTGACCGGTCACCGACGGTGACGGTCCGACATGCGGGAGTGACCGTCCGGTGCCAGGGTGGGGGACGTCCCCCGTGGACGTCCCCCTCACCCCTTCCGAGGAGCGAAACCGTCATGGCGAAGAAGCAGCCGCCCCTGGACAAGGCCAGCAAGCTCAACCAGCAGGCCAAGCAGAAGATGCAGGAAGCCAAGGGCCATGCGCAGAGGCCCATGTCCGACGACATGGACATGGACATGGACACGGAGATGGGCATGGGCATGGAGGCGCCCGAAGACCGTCCCCGCCGCTCGGACTCCCCCGGCTCCCGCCGCTAGCACCCCGGGCGCGCCCGCTCCCCTCCGGGCGCGCCCGTCGGCCGGTCAGGGGACGGTGAACGTCAAGGTGGCCGGCGGGCCGTCGGCCCGGGGGGCCGAGATGCGGGTGGTGCCCTCGCGTACCGCGCGCAGCTCCCACTCGCGGTGGCCCGTGCCCGTCACGTTGCTGATGCGGATCAGCAGGACCGAATCACCCTGGGCGGTGGGTTCCGGCCCGCCTTCCGGGAGGGGCAGGAGCAGCCGGGCCGTCTGTCCGACCGTGAGCCGCCCCACGAAGCCGTCGTCGGCCCCGGTGAGTGCGCGGCCCTGCGCCGGGGTCGGCGCGCCGGCGCCCGTGGCGCCCGTACCACCCGGGTCATGCGTGCCTTTCGCGGGCGGACGCGCCCGGCCGCCCCCGCACCCCGTGAAGAGCGCGAGGGCGGCGAGGCACACCAGCCGTCGGTCAGCCACCGTCACGCACGTTGAACCGCAGCAGTACGTCGACCTGGTACAGCAGCTGGTTCCGCGTCGACGCCGGGTTGTTGTAGACCGCCTCGGCGACCGCCATCGCCGCCCCGAAGGTCGAATCCGTCTTCAGGTCGCCGTTGGTGTCGACCGGCGTGGACAGGTCGTAGGACCCGTTCGCGAAGTTGAGCCACGCCGCGAGCAGCTGCTGGGACACCAGCGGCCTCGGCTGCGGGGAGCCCGAGCTCAGGATCGCGTACGCCTGGGCCTCGGTCAGCGGCCCGTACACCGTGCTCATGAACGAGACCACGCTCAGCAGGCAGGCCCGCTGGGCCGGCGTGAACTGGTCCGGCGCCCGCCCGTCGTACTCGCCCATCCAGTACGCCTGGTTGCGCGCCCGCAGCGCATTGCCCGTGGTGATCACGGAAGCCGTGTCGGAGGCGCTGCCGCCGTCGTCGTCCTGGCCGGTGAAGGTCAGCGTGGTGACGCAGGCGGCCGGGTAGGCGTGCGATTTCGTCGCCGTCACGTTGCGCGGCTGGATCGAGGGGCTCGGGTCCGGGTCGGTGGCCGGCGGGTTCACCAGCGAGACCAGGTTGTCCGAGGCGCCGTCGCCCCACAGCCACGTCAGGGTCAGGTCGTCGCTCCCGGGGTCGGTCGACGTGCCGGTCACGGCGACCGGCGTGCCGGCGTGGGCGATGAAGGCCTTCTGCCCGTTGTACGTCGTCTGCCCGTCGGCCGAGATCGCCGCGGTCGGGTCGGTGTTGGTGATCGTCGCGTCGACCGAGCGGCAGGTGCTCGTGTCGTCGTCACTGGCGCAGACCTCGATCGTGAAGGTGCCGTCGTCCCCGTACGTGTGCGCCGCGGCGAAGCTCAGCGTCGCGTCGGGGCGCGTGTTCTCCAGCGCGCCGGTCAGCTCCTGCGGGCCCGCTCCGTCGCCCCAGTCGACCGTGGCGGTCAGCGGGTCGAGCCAGCCCGGGTCGGTGATCTCGCCCGTGAGGGTGACCGGGGTGTTCTCCCCGGCCGGAGGGACCGGCTGCAGGGTCACGGCGGGCGCGGCGTTCGCGACGGTGACGGTCGTCGAGTCGGTGTCGGTGTTGCCGGCGCTGTCGGTCACCCGGAGTCCGACGGTGTAGGCGCCGTCCTGGCCCACCTGGCCGAAGGTGGTGGTGACGCCGGTGGCGTCGTCGTACTGCCCGTCGTTGTCGAGGTCCCACGCGTACGTCGTCAGGTCCCCGGCCGAGGGCGCGGTCCCTTTGGCGGAGCCGGCGGCGCTGAGCGTGACGTCCGTGCCCTCGTTCGTCGTGTACGGGCCGCCGGCGGCCGCGGTCGGCAGGCAGGCGGCCGGTACGGTCTCGTCGGCCGTCACGGTGTTCTGGTCCGCGCTCGACCCGGCGTTCGCTCCCATGCCGCGGCCGGCGAAGACCCGCCACAGCAGGCACTGGTTCGCGCCGGCGTTGTTGGTCATGTCGGCGGCCAGGATGCCGTCGCGCGCGTCGAGGTAGCTCGGCGAGGTGACGGTGTTCTTCATGCCGTCGATGACGAGCTGCTCGGTGAACGCGATGCCCTTCGCCTTGCGGATGTCGTACATCGTCGCGGCCCAGATCTCGCCGTTGCGGTGCACGCCGCGGGCCGGGCTGAAGGTGCCCCACTTCTCGGTGGACGTGTCGTAGGCCTGCGAGCGGACGCCGGTGGCCGTGTTGCCCGTGACGTATTCGCCGACCGTCGCGTCGCCCCACTTGAGGAAGGAGATCGCGTCGCTCCAGCCCTCGCCGAGGGCGCCGGTCTGGGCGCCGCCGCCGAGGTTGCCGCCGCCGACCAGGCGGCTGGACACGCCGTGGCCGTACTCGTGCGCGATGACGTCGCCGTCGAGCGAACCGTCGCGCCAGGGCTGGCCCGGCGGCTGCCACATGTACATCTGCATGCGCGGGCTGGCGCCGTCCCCGGGGGTGCCGAAGTTGGCGTTGTTCGTGCACCGGATCGCGTTCGGCGGCGTGCTGCCGTCCAGGCAGCCGAAGTCCCAGCCGTCCTGCGCCTCGGCCAGCACCGGGTCGCTGCCCGTGCCGCCGCGGCCGAAGTTGTCGACCTGGAAGTTCCGCGACGCCTCGTCGAACCCCAGGTTGTAGAGGTAGTCGTGCATCACGTTGGTGTAGTAGAAGAGCTGCGTGATGACGGGGTTCACGTCCGCGTCGAGGTTGGCCTGCGTCGCGGCGGCGTTGGTGCGCCAGGTGTCGTTGAACGTGTAGTTGAAGTGCTGGTAGTCCGGGTCGCCGCCGGCCGGGGACTGCGGGCGGAGGGCGTCGTTCCCGGTGTCCGGCACGGTGTTGTCGCCGTCCTCGTCCCGGTAGGCGTTGACGTTGTTGCCCTGGGTCAGCCGGTCCGCCACCCAGGAGCCGTCGCGCCCGGTGAACGGCGTGACCGTACGGGTGGCGCCGCTGATGTCCGGGTGCTGGGCCGTGAAGACGGTCCCCTCGGGACCGGCGTGGTGGTACCGGCTCTCGCGGCTCAGGAGCCGGCCGTCGGCGGCGTCGACCACGGTCTCGTACCAGGAGGTGCCGGAGACCTCGATGTCGGTGAGCCAGGCCGGGCGCAGCTCGCGGCCGGAGTCGCTGGGGAACCACACCAGCTCGGCGGTGACGTCGTTGGGCTTCGTCAGCCTCTTGGCATAGACGTTCTTGAACTTCTGCCGGCCCTTGTTGCGGTTGTCCGTGCCCGTGATCTCGCGCTGGGGGCGCGCGCCCTGCGCCTCGGCGGCGTGGTCGAGGGCCTGCTTCGCCGTCAGCTCGACGGTCCCGGCCGGCTCGGCGGTCACCACCTGGCCGCCGAGGATAACCAGGCGGCCGCGCTTGTCGACGGTGGCGGTGAGCAGCCCGCCGTGGACGCGCATGCCGTCGATGCTCTGACCGATGGTCACCTGCCGGGCCCCGTTGTGCTTCGTGGGGTAGGAGGAGAGGACGACGAGCTGCCCCGCCTGCTCGGCCGTCAGGCCGAACTCCCCGCGGTGCGCCCGTACATACGCGAGCGCGACGTGCTCGGGGGCCTCACCGGAGGGCGGGGTCAGATAGCCGCCGGAGTTGAAGATCATCCGCGCATGCCCCGTCGCGGGGTCGCGCCGTACGGTCGGATCGGCGGGGTCCGCGGCACCCGGCGGCACGGCCGTCGCCAACCCGGGTGCCAGAGCCAGCAGCAGGCTCGTGGTGGTCACTGCGGTCCACATCCTCGTACGGAATCGCCATCTGGTCACGGCCTGAGCCTCCCGAGCGCCCACGCTCCCCCCTGGTCTGCTGTCGAGACCGCGCGCGCTCCGTGAACATACTCAGCAAGATCCACACGTCAACGAGGCTCTCCGCGCGCCTCCCCCGCCCGCCGGAATCTTCCGCGGCTCCCTCCGGCGCCGCGCCCCCTTCGAGATCACCCTCGACCTCGACAACCCCACCCCACCGCGAAGCCCCCGAGCACCGGCACGGACATGCCCGGCGACGCACTGCTCCGAGGGATCGCCGGGAATCCCGAGGCCGCCTTCCACCTGTCCTGCGACGGCGAGTTCGGCCTTGCCCGCACCGACCCGATCGAATCGATCGCCCTGCCCAACGGCCTCCCGGTGGAGCCCGTCGCCGGCTGCGGCGCGGGCGGCACCCACCACCTCTGCGGCCCGGCCGTCTCCGACGGCTCCCGCCCCGTCCTCCACACCGACTCCGAGGCTCAACTCCGGCGGCCCGCACCGTCCCCGACGGGTTCCTCCCGAGTGGGGCCGGACCCGATTGCTGCTGACATTGCGTCAAGACATCCGGCACTCATCCGGCACGGCGATGACGAAAGGGCCGACCCCCTGAAGAGTCGACCCCTTCTGACCTGCACGCTTGACGAATCATCCAGCGTAAAGCAACGGCACGATCACACGTTGAAGCGGAACTCGACCACGTCGCCGTCCTGCATGACGTAGTCCTTGCCCTCCATGCGGGCCTTGCCCTTGGCGCGGGCCTCGGCCACCGAGCCGCAGTCGACCAGGTCCGCGAAGGAGATGACCTCGGCCTTGATGAAGCCGCGCTGGAAGTCGGTGTGGATCACGCCGGCCGCCTCGGGGGCCGTGGCGCCCTGCTTGATGGTCCAGGCGCGGGTTTCCTTCGGGCCGGCCGTCAGGTAGGTCTGGAGGCCCAGGGTGGCGAAGCCGACGCGGCCGAGGGTGGCCAGGCCGGGCTCGTCCTGGCCGACCGACTGGAGGAGTTCGAGGGCCTCCTCGTCGTCCAGCTCGGAGAGGTCCTGCTCCAGCTTGGCGTTCAGGAAGATCGCCTCCGCCGGGGCGACCAGCGCGCTCTGCTCCGCCTTGAAGGCGTCGTCCACCAGCTCGTCCTCGTCCACGTTGAAGACGTAGAGGAACGGCTTCGTGGTCAGGAGGTGCAGCTCGTGGAGGAGGTCGCCCTGCTCCGTGCCCTTCGTGATGCCCTGCGAGAACAGGGTGTCGCCCGCCTCAAGGATCTTCTGCGCCTTCTCGACCGCCGCCAGGACCGCGACCTTGTCCTTCTGGAGGCGGGACTCCTTCGTCAGGCGCGGAATGGCCTTCTCGATGGACTGGAGGTCGGCGAGGATCAGCTCGGTGTTGATCGTCTCGATGTCGTCCTTCGGCGAGACCTTGCCGTCGACGTGCACGACGTTCTCGTCCTTGAAGGCACGGATGACCTGGCAGATCGCGTCCGACTCGCGGATGTTCGCGAGGAACTTGTTGCCCAGGCCCTCGCCCTCCGAGGCGCCGCGGACGATGCCCGCGATGTCGACGAAGTCGACCGTCGCCGGCAGGAGGCGCTGCGAGCCGAAGATGCCCGCGAGGACGGCCAGGCGCGGGTCCGGGACGCCGACGACGCCGACGTTCGGCTCGATGGTGGCGAACGGGTAGTTGGCCGCCAGCACGTCGTTCTTGGTCAGGGCGTTGAACAGGGTCGACTTGCCGACATTCGGCAGGCCGACGATTCCGATCGTGAGCGACACGTTGGCGACTTCCCGTAGCTGGAGGGGGCGGCGGCCCGGGAGTGGGCCACCGGACAGTTTACTTTCCGATGAGCGGCAGTCGTTGTACGCGTGTCCCCACACCGATACCGCGCTCGGCCCACCTAGTTTTGTGGGGTGGAGCAATACAAGACGCGTTCGGTGGATCACCCTCGGCGACAGCAGCCGCGGCGCCCGGCCCAGGGTCCGGACCGGCCCATCGGCGGCGTGCCCGCCCAGGGCGGCCGGCCCCGGCCCGCGCCGGCCCGGCGGCTGCCGCGGCCCCGGCTGACCGGGCTCGGCGGCGGGCTGTTCGCGTGCACCGCCATGACCCTGGTCGCCGGGATCGTCTGGCTGCTCTTCGACAGCTCGCTGTTCGCGTACGGACTGCTCTTCCTGCCCGTCGCGGCAGCCACCGCCCTCTGGGTGCGCCCCGCCGACCTGATCACCGCCCCGATCAGCGCCCCCATCGCCTTCGCCGTCGGAGTCTGGCCCGTCTCCGGCGGCTCCGGCAGCTTCGGCGCGCAGCTCATGGGCATCGTGTCGGTCCTGGCGCTGCACGCCGGCTGGCTTTACGGCGGAACGCTCGTCTCCGCGCTGATCGTCGTCGTACGGAAGGCCGTGCTCATCTCCCGGCGGAGGCTGCCCCGCCGCACGGCCTAGCCTGCCCGACGCCTAGCCGGCCGATCCCCTCGCCGCCATCGCCGCCCCCACGATGCCCGCGTTGTTCCGGAGTTTCGCCGGGACGATCTCGGCGCGGACGTCCCTTATCAGCGGGAGGAACTTCTCCGGCTTGCGGCTGACGCCGCCGCCGATGATGAAGAGGTCCGGGGAGAAGAGCATCTCCACGTGCTCCAGGTACCTCTGCACCCGGTGCGCCCAGCGCTCCCAGGTGAGGTCCCCGTCCTCCTTGGCCTTGACCGAGGCCCGCTTCTCCGCGTCGTGGCCCTTGAGCTCCAGGTGGCCGAGCTCCGAGTTCGGGACCAGCCGGCCGTCCGTGAACAGGGCGCTGCCGATGCCCGTGCCCAGAGTCAGCATGATCACCGTCCCGTCCCGGCCGCGGCCGGCGCCGTACGTCATCTCCGCGATCCCGGCCGCGTCGGCGTCGTTGAGGACCGTGACGGGCTGGCCGCCGAGCCGGTCCGAGAGCAGGGACGCCGTGTCGACACCGATCCAGCCCTTGTCCATGTTGGCCGCCGTACGGGTGACGCCGCCGGTGACGACCCCCGGGAACGTCACCCCCACGGGGCCGTCCCAGTCGAAGTGGCGCACCACCTCGACGACACAGCCGGCCACCCCGTCAGGGGTGGCCGGCTGCGGTGTCAGTACTTTGTGGCGCTCCTGCGCCAGGTCGCCACGGTCCAGGTCCGCGGGAGCGCCCTTGATCCCGGAACCGCCGATGTCCACGCCGAAGATCTGCATGGAATCACCGTACGAAACGGTCTACTTCTCGGCGACCAGTGCGGCCGCTTCGGCGCGCAGGTCGCGGCGCAGTTCCTTCGGCAGCGAGAAGACGATCGACTCCTCGGCCGTCTTGACGATCTCCACGTCCGCGTAGCCGCGGGCGGCCAGCCACTCCAGGACCTCTTCGACCAGCACCTCCGGCACCGAGGCGCCCGAGGTCAGGCCCACCGTGGTGACGCCCTCCAGCCAGGCCTCGTCAATCTCGCTCGCGAAGTCGACGAGGTACGCGGCGCGTGCGCCCGCGTCGAGGGCGACCTCGACCAGCCGGATCGAGTTCGAGGAGTTCTTGGAGCCGACGACGATGACCAGGTCGGAGTCGGCGCCCATCACCTTGACCGCGGCCTGGCGGTTCGAGGTGGCGTAGCAGATGTCGTCGCTCGGCGGCGAGACCAGCAGCGGGAACCTGGTCTTCAGCGCGTCGACCGTCTCCATCGTCTCGTCGACGGACAGGGTGGTCTGCGAGAGCCAGACGACCTTCGACTCGTCGCGCACGACGACCTTGTCCACGTCGTCCGGGCCGTCGACGATCGTGATGTGGTCCGGGGCCTCGCCGGAGGTGCCGATGACCTCCTCGTGGCCCTCGTGGCCGATGAGGAGGATGTCGAAGTCCTCCTTCGCGTACCGGACGGCTTCCTTGTGGACCTTGGTGACCAGCGGGCAGGTCGCGTCGATCGTCGCGAGCTTGCCGGCCGCAGCCTCCTCGTGCACCACCGGCGCCACGCCGTGCGCGGAGAACATCACGATGGAGCCCTCGGGCACCTCCTCCGTCCGCTCGACGAAGATGGCGCCCTTCTTCTCCAGCGTCTGGACGACGTACTTGTTGTGCACGATCTCGTGCCGGACGTAGACAGGCGCACCGTACTGCTCAAGGGCCTTCTCGACGGCGATCACGGCTCGGTCCACGCCCGCGCAGTAGCCGCGCGGGGCGGCGAGCAGGACGCGTCGGGAAGCGGGAGCAGGGGCGGCAGCAGTCATGCGGTCCATCGTACGGGGGTCTCCGGGAGGCCTGACGTCGCCCGTTCGGAACAGACTGGGGCGAACGCACGAGCCGACCGCCCCTCGGAGGAACGGAGGACTGATGGCGCCGTCCGTGACGGACCCCGGTACGGCGCCGAAGCCGGCCCTGCGGCGGAGTCTCGGATTCCGGGACCTGGTCGTGTACGGGCTCCTCTTCATCGCCCCCATGGCCCCGGTCGGGGTCTTCGGCACCCTGGACGCGAAATCGCACGGCGCCGTCGCCCTCGTCTACCTCTTCGCGACCGTCGCGATGGCCTTCACGGCCTTCTCGTACGCCCAGATGGCCAGGTGGCCCCGCAGGCCGGCTCGGTCTTCACGTACGCCCGCAAGGGGCTCGGCGAGGGCGCCGGGCTGATCGCCGGCTGGATGGCGATGCTCGACTACCTGCTGATCCCGGCGGTCGCCTACCTCTTCTGCGGGATCGCGATGAACGCGCTGGTCCCGGAGGTCTCCCGGTGGGCGTGGACGGCGCTGGCCGTGCTGGTGGCCACCGCCCTCAACCTGTGGGGCGTACGGGCGGCCGCGCGCGTGGGCTTCGCCGTGCTGGCCCTGGAGATCGCGGTGCTGCTGGTGTTCGTGTCCGCCGCGGTGACGGTGCTGGTCCGGGACGGGGCGCAGCGCGGCTGGCTCTCCCCGCTGACCGGGGACGGCTCCGCGGGCTTCTCCCTTGCGGCAGTCCTGGGCGCGGTGTCGGTGGCGGTCCTCTCGTACCTCGGCTTCGACGCGATCGCCTCCTTCGCGGAGGAGGTGACGGGAGGCTCGGTGCGGGTGGCGCGCGCGGTGCTGTTCTGTCTGGCGCTGGCCGGGGCGCTGTTCTTCGTGCAGAGCTACCTGGCGGCGCTGCTGATGCCGGTGTCCTCGGCGGAACTGGCGGCCGATCCGGCGCAGCAGGGCCCGGCGTTCTACAACGCGGTGGAGTCCTCGGCCGGCTCCTGGCTGCACGACCTGGTCGCGGTCAGCAAGGCGGTCGGGGCGGCCTTCGCGGCGCTGGCCGGGCAGGCGGCGGCGGGTCGGCTGGTGTTCGCGATGGCCCGGGAGCGGCGGCTGCCGGGGGCTCTCGCGCGTACCTCGGACGGGGCCCCGCGGGCGGCCCTGCTGGTGGCGGCGGCGATCACGCTGGCCGCGGCGGTGTGGGCGGCCCGCCGCGACGACGGGCTCGGCCAGCTGGTGTCGGTGGTGGACGTGGGGGCGCTGGTGGCGTTCACGCTGCTGCACGCCTCGGTGGTCGGCTGGTTCGTGGTGAAGCGGGGGGCGGGCGCACCGGTCTGGTGGAAGCACCTGGTGATCCCGGCGCTGGGCGCGTTGGTGACCGTCACGGTGATCGTCGAGGCGGCCTGGACGGCGCAGCTGGTGGGGGCGGTGTGGCTGGCGGTGGGCCTGCTGGTGCTCGCCGCCCAGCGCGGCCACCGCCGGACGACCGCGGACCGGGACGCCTGACAGCCCCGCCGGGCTGCCCGGCCGCCCGGCGGCACCCCCGCGGGGGCCGCACGCAGGCCCCGGCCGCCCCGGCGCGGGGCCGTGCAGCGGGCCGGACGGGGGAGTCGGCCGGTCGCGGTGGCGGCGCCGGCACCCCGGCGGCGCGGTGACGGGCCGGGGTGCCGGACGGCGACACCATCGGCGGAGCCTGAGACGCTGTCAGCGCGGGCGGTTAGCCTGCATACATGGGTCTGAATACGTCGGCTGACGCGCCGCTGCCGGTCGGCCAGGTGTCCCGGCTCATCGGGGGCTGGATCGACAGGCTCGGCCAGGTGTGGGTGGAGGGGCAGATCACGCAGCTCTCGCGGCGGCCGGGGGCGGGGGTGGTCTTCCTGACGCTGCGCGATCCCTCGCACGACATCTCCGTCAGCGTGACCTGCTTCCGCCAGGTCTTCGACGAGGTCGCGGACGTGGTCTCGGAGGGCGCGCGGGTCGTCGTCCTGGCGAAGCCGGAGTGGTACGCCCCGCGCGGGCAGCTGTCCCTGCGGGTCACCGAGATACGGCCCGTCGGCATCGGGGAGCTGCTGGCGCGCCTGGAGAAACTCAAGCGGTCGCTGGCCTCCGAGGGCCTGTTCGCGCTGGACCGCAAGAAGCCGCTGCCCTTTCTGCCGCAGCTGATCGGGCTGGTGGTCGGGCGGGCCTCGGCGGCCGAGCGCGACGTGCTGGAGAACGCCCGTCGCCGCTGGCCGGCGGTCCGCTTCGAGGTGCGCAACGTCGCCGTCCAGGGGGTGCACGCGGTGCCCCAGGTGATCCGGGCGGTCAAGGAGCTCGACGCCCTGGACGAGGTCGACGTGATTATCGTGGCGCGCGGCGGCGGCAGCGTGGAGGACCTGCTGCCGTTCTCCGACGAGGAGGTCGTACGGACGGTCGCGGCCGCCCGTACGCCGGTGGTCTCGGCGATCGGCCACGAGCCGGACTCCCCGCTGCTGGACCTCGTCGCGGACCTGCGGGCCTCCACGCCCACCGACGCGGCGAAGAAGGTGGTCCCGGACGTCGGCGAGGAGCTGGAGCGGGTACGCCAGCTCCAGGGCCGGGGGCTGCGGGCGGTGCGCGGGCTGCTCGACCGGGAGGAGCGGGGGCTCGCGCACGCCCTCGCCCGGCCGGTCTTCGTCCATCCGCAGCGGATGGTGGAGACGCGGGAAGCCGAGCTGGAGGCCCTGCTGGGACGCACCCGGCGGACCCTGGGCCACTTGCTGGACCGGGCGGATTCGGAGCTCGCGCACACCCTGGCCCGGGTGGTGGCGCTGTCCCCGGCGGCGACGCTGGAGCGCGGGTACGCCGTGCTCCAGCGGGCGGACGGGCACGTGGTGCGCTCGCCGGAGGACGTCTCGGCGGACGAGGTGCTGCGCGCACGGGTGGCGGAGGGCGAGTTCTCCGTGCGGGTCGCGGGGCACGGCGGCCGGCAGCCCGCCGAGTGAGCCGCGCACCCGCGACATATTCGATGCACTGAACACACAAGGTGGGACGGGAATGACGGAAACCGATACCTCGTTGGGGTACGAGCAGGCCCGGGACGAACTCATCGAGGTCGTCCGCAAGCTGGAGGCCGGCGGCACCTCCCTGGAGGACTCCCTCGCACTCTGGGAGCGCGGCGAAGAACTCGCGAAGGTCTGCCGGCACTGGCTGGAAGGTGCCCGCGCCCGGCTCGACTCGGCACTGGCGGCCCGCGAAGCGGAGGCCGGTGGCGGGGGCGGGGCCGGGGGCGGGGGCGGGGGTGACGAGCGGGACGCCTGAGGCGGACCCAAACGTGATCCGGGTCACCCCGGCGGGGATTTAGTTGAAAGTTCTACAACTTTCGGCCTAGAGTCTGGGCATCGCTTCACCTCCGTAGGAAGAAGGCTTTCCGATGTCTCTCGTTCTTGACTCCGCCGCCCAGGACCTGCTGTTCCGCGAGGCCCGCACCGCCAACTCGTTCTCCGACGAGCCGGTGACCGAGGAGCAGGTCCAGGCGATCTACGACCTGGTCAAGTACGGCCCCACCGCCTTCAATTCGACCCCGCTGCGCATCACCCTGGTCCGCTCCCCCGAGGCCCGCGAGCGCCTCGTGAAGCACATGGCCGAGGGCAACCAGGCCAAGACCGCCTCCGCACCGCTCGTCGCGATCCTCTCCGCGGACAACGAGTTCCACGAGGAGCTCCCGGCCCTGCTGCCGCACTTCCCGCAGGCCAAGGACGCCTTCTTCAGCGAGCGCCCGGTCCGCGAGCAGGCCGCGCTGATGAACGCCGCCCTGCAGGCCGCGTACTTCATCGTCGGCATCCGCGCCGCCGGCCTGGCCGCGGGCCCGATGGGCGGCCTGGACTTCGCCGGCGTCCAGAAGGAGTTCCTGGACGGCGACCACACCCCGCTGATGGTCGTCAACATCGGCAAGCCGGGCGAGGACGCGTGGTTCCCGCGCGGCCCGCGCCTGAGCTTCGACGAGGTCATCACCACCGTCTGAGTCGCGACGGCTACGCAGAAGGCCGCTCCCCCGGGATTCCGGGGGAGCGGCCTTTCCGCATGCCGTACGAGATGCACGCGGTGCACACCGCATGCCGCGTGCCGGTGCTCCCGGCGTCCGGCTACCGGGCGCCCTGCTTGAACTCCAGCGCCGCCGCCATCCTGCCGAGGCCCTCGAAGGAGGCCGTGCCGGTCACCACCGTGGTGTAACCCTGCTCGTGCCGGACGAGGGCGTCGTACTTGTCGCCCTCCCAGCGCTCCCAGACCAGATCGCCGACCTGCTGCGTCTGCCCGGTGGCCTTCGCCTGCCGGGTGACGCTCGCCAGGTGCTTGGCCGAGGCGTCGCCGGCCTGCTCGATCGCGACGTACTGCCCCTTCGGGTCCAGGAAGCCCAGGTGCCAGGCGTTCGCGGCCGTGCGGTCGAACGTCACCGAGGTCGCACGCCACTCCGCGGGAAGCCCGACGGGCGCGGCCACCGGGTACGGTGCCGCGCGCCGGGCGGTGATCGTCTCCACCCGGTAGTCGACCACGTGTGTCGGATCGGCCTTCTCGTCATGTGGGACGAAGATGTAGATCACCGCGACGACGACACCGATCACCGCCAGCGACCGGACCATGTCCCAGACCGTCTGCTTGCCCTTCATACCTGCCACGCCACCATCGTCCCCCATGGCCGGGAGCGATCTCCGCCGGGGTCGGCGCGCCGTCCGCACCGGCCCGCAAGATGTCCGCTCAGGCCAATCGCCTGACCGGTATTCCGCTCATACGTGACCCGGTCTGCTCAATTTGTCGATGTACCGATAGAGTTCCAGCACCCTCACTTCCCGGCCGTCGCCGTACAGAAAGGTGCGCTCCGATGACCGAGCACAACCTGCCGCCCCAGCTTGAGGTCTCTCCCGAGGCCCCTGACCGCAACCTGGCCCTGGAGCTCGTCCGGGTGACCGAGGCCGCCGCCATGGCCGCGGGCCGGTGGGTCGGGCGCGGCGACAAGCTCGGCGCCGACGGCGCCGCGGTCAACGCGATGCGGACCCTGATCTCCACCGTCTCGATGAACGGCGTCGTCGTCATCGGCGAGGGCGAGAAGGACGAAGCGCCGATGCTCTTCAACGGCGAGCGGGTCGGCGACGGCACCGGCGCCGAGGTCGACATCGCCGTCGACCCGATCGACGGCACCACCCTGAACGCCAAGGGCATGCCGAACGCCATCGCGGTGCTCGCCGCCGCCGACCGCGGCACCATGTTCGACCCGTCCGCGGTCTTCTACATGGAGAAGCTGGTCACCGGCCCCGAGGCCGCCGACTTCGTCGACATCAACGCACCCGTCTCGGTGAACATCCGCCGCGTCGCCAAGGCCAAGAACATGGCCGTCGAAGACGTCACCGTGATCATCCTGGACCGCCCCCGCCACGAGGGCATCGTCAAGGAGATCCGCGAGACCGGCGCCCGGATCAAGTTCATCTCGGACGGCGACGTCGCGGGTTCGGTCATGGCCGTGCGCGAGGGCACCGGCGTGGACCTGCTCCTGGGCATCGGCGGCACCCCCGAGGGCATCATCTCGGCCTGCGCCATCAAGTGCCTCGGCGGCACGATCCAGGGCAAGCTGTGGCCGAAGGACGACGCCGAGCGCCAGAAGGCCCTCGACGCGGGCCACGACCTGGACCGGGTCCTGCACACCAACGACCTGGTGTCCGGCGAGAACGTCTTCTTCGTCGCCACCGGCATCACGGACGGCGAGCTGCTGCGCGGCGTCCACTACCGCTCGGAGACCGCGACCACGTCCTCACTGGTCATGCGCTCGAAGTCGGGCACGATCCGGCAGATCGACTCGACCCACCGCCTGTCGAAGCTGCGCGCGTACAGCGCGATCGACTTCGACCGCGCGAAGTAGGACCGGGCCGGCCGGCAGCCGGCACGGCGAGAGGGGCGTCACCGCGTTCGGCGGTGGCGCCCCTCTCGCCGTGCGTACGGGCTTCAGCCCGCGGCGGCTATCGGCCCGGCTCCCGAGGCCTGGCGCAGTTCCGCCGCCCGGCGCCTGCGCCGGGCCAGCACCACGCGGCGCTCGGCCGCGGTGAGCCCGCCCCAGACCCCGTACGGCTCGGGCTGGAGCAGGGCGTGCTCGCGGCACGCGACCATCACGGGGCAGCGCGCACAGACGCGCTTGGCGGCCTCTTCCCGGGAGAGCCTGGCCGCCGTCGGCTCCTTGGAGGGGGCGAAGAACAGCCCCGCCTCGTCCCGGCGGCACACCGCCTCCGCATGCCATGGGCCGTCCTCTTCCCTCGCCGGCACCCGCGGCTTCGGCACGGCGGCCGGACGCGCCTGAAGGCTCTGTACGGCGGCTACCTGCAGGGACTGATGCGGCGGATGCTGCACGGTCTACTCCTGACGACGTATACGCAAGCGAGAGACGATGCACCTGTCCCTACCCGCTGTACGCGCCCCTATGCACTGCGTGGGGCAAGCGCGCCGCCCGGCGGAACTTCGACCGAAACGCGACGCCGCCGCGTGCCGCCGCGCGCCGCCGCCCGCGCCCTCACACGTCCGGCGGCGTCCAGTCGGAGCGCCGGCCCAGGAAGGCGAGCAGCCAGGCGGCCGGGTCGGCGACGGGATCGGGGGCGGGCACGAGCGCCGGACCGTAGGCGAAGCCGCGCAGGGGCTCCGCGAGCGCTTCCGCCGCCGGCCGCAGGGCCGCGGCGAGAGCGGGGGTCAGCGGGGAGGGCCGCCCCGTGGCGACGGCGATGTCCCAGGCGTGGACGGCGGCGTCGAGGGCGGCCGCGCCGACCGCGGTCTCGGCGGGGACGGTGAAGGGGGGCAGCGGTACGGTGACCTCCGCCGTGCCGGGCGCGACGCCGGCGAAGGCCTCGGCCGCGGCGTCGAGGGCGGGGGGCAGCAGCTCCGCGGGGGCGGCGGCCAGGATGGCGGTGGGCGCGAAGGGGTCCTCGGCGGGGCCCGGACCGCCGGTGAGGCGGGCGGCGTAGGCGAGCTGGTCGCCGGCCGCGTGCTGGAGCACCTGGCCGACGTTCCACCGGTCGCACGGCGTCGGGCGGTCCCAGCCGTCGGCCGGCACTGCGTCGACGGCGGAGCGCAGTGCCTCGTGTGCGTGATCGAGCAGGTCCCACTTGGATGCGGTCATGGGCCGATCCTATGGACGGTTCGCCGCCAAGTCGGCTGAAATTCCAGGCTGTTGCTGCGGGCACACCCTGCCGGGCGGGGCCGGAACCGGCGAATGGGCCCGCGGGGCCTGCCGGACCTATCCCTCCTGGCGCTTGCGCAGCTTGAGGGCCAGGTCCACCAGGCGGGCGCCGAGCCTGGGCCGGGCCTCGATGTTGCCCAGCAGCGAGAAGCCCCGGACGATCACGACGGGCGCGTTCGGGTCGGTGGTCTCGGCGCGGCCCTCGCCGTGCACCTCGAAGTTGCCGAGGACCCCGCTGCCGTAGCCGCGGAGCGTCACGTTCTCCGGGACCAGGATCTCGACGTTCCCCAGCACGCTCGTCACGTTGATCTCGGTGACCTGCTGCTCGAAGACGGCCTCGGTGAGGTCGATGGAGACGTCCCCCAGGACGGAGACCACGCGGGTGTGCGCTCCCGGCCGCCAGCGGCCCTTGCGGGCGGCGGAGCTGCACACGGCGACCACGGTCTCCGGGGCCGCGCCCGGACCGGCAGGGGCCGGAGCCGCCGGTGCCTGCGGGTACGCGGGCGCCGTGGGGACGCCGCCGGGCCCGGGGAGGTCCCGTACGAGCACCTCCAGCTCCCCGACGGTCTTCACGGCGTACAGCGAGTCCAGGCGATCGGAGTGCTCGTCGGCGGTGAGCCGGCCCTCGGCGAGGGCGTCGGACAGGATCTGCGCGATCCGGTCACGGTCGGCGTCGGAGGCCCGCAACGCGGAAGGGGCGGCTCCGGGGGCGGCGGCAGGCTTCTTTTCCAGGTCCACGTCAGACAGCATAGCGAAACGCGATAGATCGCGATAGCCGTCAGTGAGCCTTACCTCACAGCCACAGCCCGCGGGAGAGGTCCTACGCTGGTCGGGCGCTGCCAATTGGTCGTCAGCGCTGTCTGCCGAGTGAGGAATGACTGCCGTCATGCCAGAGTTTGCGTACACCGACCTGCTGCCCCTGGGCGAGGACACCACCCCCTACCGGCTGGTGACCTCGGAGGGCGTCTCGACCTTCGAGGCCGACGGCCGTACGTTCCTCAAGGTCGAGCCGGAGGCGCTGCGCAAGCTCGCCGAAGAGGCCATCCACGACATCCAGCACTTCCTGCGCCCCGCGCACCTCGCACAGCTGCGCCGGATCATCGACGACCCCGAGGCCTCGTCGAACGACAAGTTCGTCGCGCTCGACCTCCTCAAGAACGCGAACATCGCGGCGGCCGGCGTCCTGCCGATGTGCCAGGACACGGGTACGGCGATCGTGATGGGCAAGCGCGGCCAGAACGTCCTCACCGAGGGCGGGGACGAGGCGGCCCTCTCGCGCGGCATCTACGACGCGTACACCAGGCTGAACCTGCGCTACTCGCAGATGGCCCCGATCACCATGTGGGAGGAGAAGAACACCGGCTCGAACCTGCCCGCGCAGATCGAGCTCTACGCGACCGACGGCGGCGCGTACAAGTTCCTCTTCATGGCCAAGGGCGGCGGCTCGGCCAACAAGTCCTTCCTGTACCAGGAGACCAAGGCGGTCCTCAACGAGGCCTCCATGATGAAGTTCCTGGAGGAGAAGATCCGTTCGCTCGGTACGGCGGCCTGCCCGCCCTACCACCTGGCGATCGTGGTCGGCGGCACCTCCGCCGAGCACGCGCTGAAGACGGCGAAGTACGCCTCCGCCCACTACCTGGACGAGCTGCCGCGCGAGGGCTCCCCGCTGGGCCACGGCTTCCGCGACGAGGCCCTCGAACAGCAGGTCTTCGAGCTGACCCAGAAGATCGGCATCGGCGCGCAGTTCGGCGGCAAGTACTTCTGCCACGACGTCCGCGTCGTCCGCCTCCCCCGCCACGGCGCGTCGCTGCCGGTGGCCATCGCCGTGTCCTGCTCGGCGGACCGCCAGGCCACCGCGAAGATCACCGCCGAGGGCGTCTTCCTGGAGCAGCTGGAGACGGACCCGGCCCGCTTCCTCCCGGACACCACCGATGAGCACCTCAGCACGTCCTCGGACGTGGTCTCCATCGACCTGAACCAGCCGATGGACGACATCCTGGCCACCCTGACCAAGCACCCGGTGAAGACCCGCCTGTCCCTGACGGGCCCGCTGGTCGTGGCGCGCGACATCGCGCACGCCAAGATCAAGGAGCTGCTGGACTCGGGCGCGGAGATGCCGCAGTACCTGAAGGACCACCCGGTCTACTACGCCGGCCCGGCGAAGACCCCCGAGGGCTACGCCTCGGGCTCCTTCGGCCCGACCACGGCCGGCCGCATGGACTCGTACGTCGAGCAGTTCCAGGCGGCGGGCGGCTCCAAGGTCATGCTGGCCAAGGGCAACCGCTCGCAGCAGGTGACGGACGCGTGCGGCACGCACGGCGGCTTCTACCTCGGCTCGATCGGCGGCCCGGCGGCACGCCTGGCCCAGGACTGCATCAAGAAGGTCGAGGTCCTGGAGTACGAGGAGCTCGGCATGGAGGCGGTCTGGAAGATCGAGGTCGAGGACTTCCCGGCGTTCATCGTCGTGGACGACAAGGGCAACGACTTCTTCCAGAACCCGGCCCCGGAGCCGACGTTCACGCACATCCCGGTCCGCGGCCCGGGCCTGGCGTAACGCCCCGGCCTGACCGGTCCGGCCGCTTCGGGCCCCGGGGGTGGTCACCCCCGGGGCCCGCCGTGCATCCCGCGCAGCAGCTCGGCCTCGACCGGGGTCGCGGGCAGGCCGTGTGCGCGTGCCTCGCGCAGTTGCGGGACCGTGAGGGCGTACAGCTCGCGGACGGCCTGCAGGGGAAGGCCGTCCGGGCCGCCGACGGCGAGGTGGACCGTGCCCTGCGCCCTGAGGATCCGCTCGCGGATCCACGGCGGCGGCGGGCCCCAGCCGCCGCCGGACGACTCGTACGCGCGCCCCTCGGCGGTGCAGTACGACGACTCGTACCAGCGCAGCCGGCCGTCGATGATGCGCTGCCATACCTGGTGCCGGCAGGACTCGCACGGTTCGCAATGCAATGTCACGGAGAATTCGGCCATCCGTGGATGATGCGGTGCCGGAGGCTCCACCGCATCCGGATAACGTCGGTTCCATGACACAGCTGCTCCCCACCGCCCGCGACGTGCGGGTCATCGCCCACCGCGGGGCCTCCCACGAGCACCCCGAGCACACCCTCGCCGCCTACCGGCAGGCCATCGCCGACGGCGCCGACGCGCTGGAGTGCGACGTACGGCTGAGCGCCGACGGGCGGCTCGTGTGCGTGCACGACCGACGGGTCGAGCGGACCTCCGACGGGCGCGGGGTCGTCTCCGCCATGACGTACGAGGAGCTGGCCGCGCTCGACTTCGGCGGGTGGAAGGGCGAGGAGCACCGCGGGGCGCAGGTGCTGCTCTTCGAGGACCTGCTCAAGGAGGCGCTGGCCGCCGACCGGCCCGTCGGGCTGGCCGTGGAGACCAAGCACCCCACCCGTGCCGGCGGCCGGCTGGAGGCCGAGCTCGTACGGGTCCTGAAGGACCACGGGCTCGCCGACGGCTCGGACGGCCGTGTCGAGGTGATGAGCTTCTCCCGCAATGCCCTGATCCGGCTGCACCGGCTGGCTCCCGGCCTGCCGGCGGTGTACCTGATCGAGCGGGCCCTGCGGCCGCTGCGCCCGCCGTTCGCGGGACACGCCGGCCCGGGTATCGACCTCGTCCGCAAGGATCCGGGGCTGGTGGGGCGGCTGAGGGCCAAGGGGCTGCGCGTGCGGGTCTGGACGGTCGACGAGCCCGAGGACGTGGAGCTGTGCGTCCGCCTCGGCGTGGACACGTTGATCACCAACCGTCCCCGGGAGGTACGGGAGTACCTGAGCGGCCTGTGAGCGCCGCGCGTGGAGACACCCGGCCGGGTGCACCGGCCGGGTGTGGGGGGTTCGGGCGGAGCCGGCGGATCTGGCGGATCCGGCGGATCGGGGCGGGGTTACCCGCTGTGCCTTCTACACGAAGTGCTGGTTCGCCGAGCCGTTGCAGGTCTGCAGGCGCAGCTGGTCGTGGGCGGCGGCCACGGTCAGGCACATGCCCGGGGCGGCCGCGGGCCGGAGGGTGGCGCCGTCGCGGACCCAGCTCTGGTTCGCGCCGCCGTGGCAGTTCCAGAGGATCAGGCCGGTGCCGGCGCCGTAGTTGGCGCCCGGGGCGTCCAGACAGCGGTCGTGGGTGAGCTCGATGTGGAGGGACTTCTTCGCGGAGTCGTACCACCAGCCCTGGTTGCGGCCGCCGTGGCAGTCCCAGCCGATGACCTTGGTGTCATTGGCGCTGGAACCGCCGTTGGAGTCGAGGCAGTTGCCGGTCGCCTCGTTCTTGAGCGGCCTGTACAGGTCGTCCCAGGCCCCGGCCTGCAGGACGGGCGTGCCGGTGCTCGCCGGGTCGGCGCAGGAGCCCTCGCGCAGGCCGGAGTCGTAGAGCTGGGTCAGGCAGGACGCGAACGCGCCGTGGCCGCGGTCGTTGGGGTGGAAGGACTGCCGGGCCGTGTTCTCGTCCCACGGGAAGTGGTCCCCGAGGTCCAGGTAGAGGCCGCGGGCCCAGGTGTCCTCCATGCAGACCTCGTGGCCCTGGAAGAGCCGCGAGTTGTCCAGGTACGTCGCGCCCGAGGCGAGGGCCGCCGCGCGCATGCCCTTCTCGAAGGCGGGCACCGCGTAGTTGCGGCCCCAGGCGGCGTCGGAGTCGTAGCCGGCACAGCCTCCGGGGAGCTTGCCGGGG
The DNA here is from genome assembly GCF_040302565.1 of Streptomyces sp. NPDC097981. Taxonomy (NCBI): domain Bacteria; kingdom Bacillati; phylum Actinomycetota; class Actinomycetes; order Kitasatosporales; family Streptomycetaceae; genus Streptomyces; species Streptomyces sp. NPDC097981. The sequence continues at coordinate 7,496 of NZ_JBEORW010000003.1, read as the reverse complement.
AAGTTCGGGTTGTCGTAGAAGTCGGGGCCGATGGGGCTGGGGTAGCCCATCACGACGAGCTTGTAGTCGGAGTCGGCGTAGCCCGCGTCGCGCATGACCGTCCTGAGGTCGGCGACGGTGGACTCGACCTTGGGCTTCAGGCCGTCGACGCGCGCCTGCCAGCCCGGTCCGTACTTGGGCTCGCAGGTGCCCTGGCTGAGCACCCAGCGGGTCACGCAGTCGGTCATGACCGGGCCGAACTGGAGGTCGTCGTTGGCGCCGGCGACGAGCAGCACCAGCTTGATCTTCGTGTTGCGGGCCTTGATGGCGAGGTTGTCGCTCTGCACCAGCTCGTCGGCGTACTGCTTGCTGCCGCCTATCCGGATGTTGCCGGTGTAGGCGCCGGAACAGGCCACGTTGAAGGTCAGGTCGGCCGGGATTCCGGTGCGGTGGATCGCCGTGTCGGGCGAGCGGTGGCACTGGTTGGCGGAGGTGTTCGTCGCGGGGTCGTAGTTGCCGACGCCCTCGCCCGAGATCTCGCTGTCGCCGAGCGAGATCAGCCCGGTCTTGCGTTCGTTCAGGGGCCGGACGGCCGGGTCGCCGTAGATCTTGACGGCCTCCGCTGCGCGGATGGCCTCCAGCTCGGGCGACAGGGGGGTGACGGCCACGGCGGGCGCAGCGGGCGCAGCGACCGTGGCGGCCGTGGCCGCGTGGGCCATGGGGGTGATGCCGGTGACGCCCCCGAGGGCGGCCGCGACCGCCGCGGCGGCGGCGAAGGTAGATCTGAGCCCGGGCTTCGTACGTACACGTGTCATGACGCCTCCCCGACGTTGGTGTTACCCCCGGTATTTACTGGCCGGTAGTGGAGTTGGGAACACTTCGAACAAGACGATTGCTCAACTTTTTGAGGAGGCGACGAAGATGACGAATGATCAGCAGGCCCACGGAGAAGCAGGCCCGTACCGGATCGAGCACGACTCGATGGGCGAGGTGCAGGTGCCCGCGCACGCCAAATGGCGCGCCCAGACACAGCGCGCGGTGGAGAACTTCCCCGTCTCCGGGCAGCGGTTGGAGCGCGCCCACATCGAGGCGCTCGCCCTGGTCAAGGCCGCGGCCGCCACGGTGAACGCGAAGCTGGGGGTGGTCGACGAGGACATCGCCGGCGCGATCCGGTCCGCGGCGGCCGAGGTGGCCGCGGGCCGCTGGGACGAGCACTTCCCGGTGGACGTGTTCCAGACCGGGTCCGGGACCTCGTCCAACATGAACACCAACGAGGTGATCGCCACCCTGGCCGGCGAGCGGCTCGGCCGCGAGGTCCACCCCAACGACCACGTCAACGCCTCGCAGAGCTCCAACGACGTGTTCCCGTCCTCCATCCACATCGCCGCGACCGCCGCCGTCACCCGTGAGCTGATCCCGGCCCTGGAACACCTCGCCACCGCCCTGGAGCGCAAGGCCGACGAGTTCGCCGGGGTGGTCAAGGCGGGCCGGACGCACCTGATGGACGCCACCCCCGTGACCCTGGGCCAGGAGTTCGGCGGGTACGCCGCCCAGGTGCGCTACGGCGTCGAGCGGCTGTGGGCGGCCCTGCCCCGGCTCGCCGAGCTGCCGCTGGGCGGGACCGCGGTGGGCACCGGGATCAACACCCCGCCCGGGTTCTCCGCCGCCGTGATCGCCGAGGTGGCCGCGGCGACCGGGCTGCCGCTGACCGAGGCCCGCAACCACTTCGAGGCCCAGGGGGCGCGGGATGCGCTGGTGGAGACCTCGGGGATGCTCCGTACGATCGCCGTCTCGCTGACCAAGATCTCCAACGATCTGCGCTGGATGGCCTCGGGACCGCGCACGGGATTGGCCGAAATCAATCTCCCCGATCTCCAGCCCGGCTCCTCGATCATGCCCGGGAAGGTCAATCCGGTCGTCCCGGAAGCCGTGCTCATGGTGGCCGCTCAGGTGACCGGGAACGACACGACGGTCGCCGTGGCGGGCGCGGCCGGCAACTTCGAGCTCAATGTGATGCTCCCGGTGATGGCGAAGAACCTGCTGGAATCGATCCGCCTGCTCGGCAGCGCGAGCCGTCTGCTGGCCGACCGCACCGTCGACGGGATCACCGCCAACGAGGCGCGGGCCAGGGAGTTCGCCGAGTCCTCCCCCTCCGTGGTGACCCCGCTGAACCGGTACATCGGCTACGAGGAGGCGGCCAAGGTCGCCAAGAGGTCCCTCGCCGAGCGGAAGACGATCAGGGAGGTCGTGCTGGAGTCCGGCTACGTCGACCGCGGCGCCCTGACCCTGGACCAGCTGGACGAGGCCCTCGACGTCCTGCGGATGACCCGGCCCTGAAAACGTTTCCGGACTGGGGGTCCCCCCTTACGAAGTCAAGGGGGAGGGCCGGATTCGGTCGTTTCCCGTCCCCGCGCACCTCCGTGACCTGCACCGCAGCGGGCGCAGGGGCCCCAGCCCTAAGATCTGCGCATGACAGGTACCGGAGGCCGCGGGGGCGGCGACGCGCAGGGGACCCGCTGGCGGCCCGGGGAGCAGGTCCTCTGGCGCTACCGCGACCACGCCCCGGGCCTGAAGGGCGCGGTCCACATCTGCCGCCCGGTGACCGTGGTGCAGGACACCGACGAACTGCTGGCGGTGTGGATGGCCCCCGGCACCGAGTGCGTCAAGCCGGTGCTGGCCGACGGCACCCCCGTCCACGAGGAGCCGCTCGCCACCCGGTACACCGCGCCGCGCACCACCGTACGGTCGCGCTGGTTCGGCGCCGGCGTGCTGAAGCTGGCCCGCCCGGCGGACCCGTGGTCGGTGTGGCTGTTCTGGGAGCACGGCTGGCGGTTCAAGAGCTGGTACGTGAACCTCGAAGAGCCGCGGACCCGGTGGTCCGGCGGGGTCGACTCCGTGGACCACTTCCTGGACATCTCCGTCTACCCGGACCGTACGTGGAAGTGGCGGGACGAGGACGAGTTCGCGCAGGCCCAGCGGTCCGGCCTGATGGACGCCGAACAGGCGCTCCGGGTACAGGACGCGGGGCGGGCCGCGGTGGACGTGATCAAGGCGTGGGGGGCTCCGTTCCGCGACGGCTGGCAGGACTGGCGGCCGGATCCCGCCTGGAGAGTTCCGGCCCTGCCCGAGGACTGGGACCGCACTCCGGCGCATATGACCTCATGAGACCCTTGATGCGCCCCCGGGGTTCAAACGTAAGATCTCCCTCCGCAGGTCGCGCGCGGGAGGAGTGCTCAACCGCACATCCGTAAATGTCGTGCCGTACGCGGGACTTGACCGGAGGTCAACGCAGAGCGAGAGGTAACGAGCGGGACGCGGAACCGCGGGGCGATGGTGTCCCCGCCGCTGAGCGGGTATACCGCGACTGACCGAGTTGAGTGCAGCGCACATCGAGCGCGAACGGACGGAATTCCACGCGTGACGGAGTACCCCACCTCGCAGGAGGGCCCGCAGCCTGGCGCGGCCGCCGCGACACCGGCCCCGGGCGGCCCCGGCATGCCTGCCTCCTCCGGCGGCCCAGCGGACGAGCTGGGCCACGGCAAGGCCCCCGTCCCCGCGGCCGAGGCCGTACGCGGTTCGGCCGCGCCCGGCGACGACCCCGTCCGCGCGCACGCGGAGGCCGCGGGCCCCGGCTCGGACGTCCCGCGCCCGCGCGGCGAGGGTGTCCCCGCCCCACAGGACGGCCCGGCCCGCCCGGCCCGCGGCCGTACGCGCGGCACCGCGGCCCAGGGCGCGGCCGGCCGCCGGGGCCGCGACGGCGAGGCGGCCCGCAATGCCGCGCGCGACGCGGCGGCGGGCGGTTCCCGGCGGCGCGACGGGGAAGCGGCGCGCAACGCCGCACACACGGCGGCCGCCCACGACGAGGACCCGGCGGCCGGGCAGGACCGGCAGGCGGCCGGGATACCGGGCGGCTCCCGCCCGCGCGGCCCGGAGGGCGGCCTTCCCGCGGCCCGCACCCGCGCGTCCGGGGCGGACGCCGCTGCCGCCGGACAGGCTGCGGCCGGCGAGGACACGGACGCCGGGCCGGCGTACGCAGCAGAGGCCGCTGCCGCGGCGGCCGGCGCTCCGGCCCCGGACGGCGGGGTGGCCCGCCGCGAGGGGGACCGGCTGCGCTTCGTCGGGGCCGCCACCCGGCGGATCGCCCGCGGCATCGACCTCGACGAGATCGTGCTCGGACTGTGCCGGGCCACCGTGCCGACCTTCTCGGACGCCATCCTCGTCTACCTGCGGGATCCCCTGCCGGTGGGCGACGAGCGTCCCGTCGGCCCGGTCGTTTTAAGGCTGCGCCGCACCGACCGGCTCCGGCCCATCGACGATCTGACCGGAGCGGAGGGCGCCGGGGCCGCGGGGGCCGCCGGCGAGCTCGACTTCAGCCAGCTGCCGATGGTCGGCCCGCAGGGTGACCTGCCCGCGGCGGAGCTGTGCGAGATCCGTACCGGCGGGGCGCTCGCCGAGGTGCTGCGCGGCGTACGCCCGGTGTTCGGGTCCGCCGACGGGGCCAAGGAAGCGCTCGCGGAGCTGCTCGGCTCGGAGCACCCCGTACCGCGCGGCCAGCGGGCCATCCTCGCGCCGCTGCGCGGCCGCCGCCGCGTCATCGGCTCCGCGGTGTTCCTGCGCAGCCCCGAGCGGCCCGCGTTCGAGCAGAACGACCTGCTGGTCGCCGCCCAGCTGGCCACGCACACCGCGCTCGGCATCGACAAGGCGGTCCTGTACGGCCGCGAGGCGTACATCGCCGACGAGCTCCAGCGCACCATGCTGCCCGACGGCCTGCCCCAGCCCACCGGGGTCAGGCTGGCCTCGCGGTATCTGCCCGCCGCCGAGACGGCCCGGGTCGGCGGCGACTGGTACGACGCCATACCGCTGCCGGGCAGCCGCGTCGCGCTCGTCGTCGGCGACGTCATGGGCCACTCCATGACCTCCGCCGCGATCATGGGCCAGCTCCGCACCACCGCCCAGACCCTGGCGCAGCTGGACCTGCCGCCCGCCGAGGTCCTGCACCACCTGGACGAGCAGGCCCAGCGCCTCGGCTCCGACCGGATGGCCACCTGCCTGTACGCGGTCTACGACCCCGTCTCGCACCGGATCACCATCGCCAACGCCGGCCACCCGCCGCCCGTGCTCCTGCACCTGGGCGGCCGCGCCGAGGTGCTCCGCGTGCCCCCGGGCGCCCCGATCGGCGTCGGCGGCGTGGACTTCGAGGCCGTGGAGCTGGACGCCCCGGCCGGGGCCACCCTGCTGCTGTACACCGACGGCCTGGTGGAGTCCCGGCTGCGCGACGTGTGGACCGGCATCGAGCAGCTCCGCGAGCGGCTCGCCACCACGGCCCAGCTGACCGGCCTGGACCACCCGCCGCCGCTGGAGGCGCTCTGCGACGACGTCCTGGACATGCTCGGTCCGGGCGACCGGGATGACGACATCGCGCTGCTCGCGGCCCGTTTCGACGGGATCGCGCCCAGCGACGTGGCGTACTGGTTCCTGGACCCGGAGGAGACCGCCCCGGGCCGGGCCCGCCGGTTCGCCCGCCGCGCGCTGTCCCGCTGGGGCCTGGAGGAGCTCCAGGACTCGCTGGAGCTGCTGGTCAGCGAGGTGGTCACCAATGCCGTCCGGTACGCCGAGAGGCCGGTGACCCTGCGCCTGCTGCGGACCGACGTGCTGCGCTGCGAGGTCGGCGACGACTCCCCGCAGCTGCCGCGCCAGCGCCGGGCCCGGGAGACCGACGAGGGCGGCCGCGGGCTGTTCCTGGTCAACCGGATGGCCCGCCGCTGGGGCGCCACCCGGCTGAGCAGCGGAAAGGTGGTCTGGTTCGAGCTCCCGTTGCCGGGGGCGCATGACCGGCGTTGACTGGGTGGGCGCGGGGACGAGCAAGCGGGGGGCGAGGAAAGCCGACCCACCCCGCGGGAGGACGCTCGTGACCCAGGACGCGCGGAAGACCCCGTACACGACGAACAACGCCGGGGTCCCGGTGGAGAGTGACGAGCACTCGCTCACCGTCGGCCCCGACGGCCCGGTCCTGCTCCAGGACCACTACCTGATCGAGAAGATGGCCCAGTTCAACCGGGAACGGGTGCCCGAGCGGGTGGTGCACGCCAAGGGCTCGGGCGCCTACGGCGTCTTCCGGGTCACCAACGACGTCAGCCAGTTCACCCGGGCCGACCTGTTCCAGCCGGGCCGCCGGACCGGGATGCTGGCCCGCTTCTCGACGGTCGCGGGAGAGCAGGGCTCCCCCGACACCTGGCGCGACCCGCGCGGCTTCGCCCTGAAGTTCTATACGGACCACGGCAATTACGACCTCGTCGGCAACAACACGCCGGTCTTCTTCGTGCGCGACCCGAGCAAGTTCCAGGACTTCATCCGCTCGCAGAAGCGCCGCCCCGACAGCGGGCTGCGCGACCACGACATGCAATGGGACTTCTGGACCCTCTCCCCCGAGTCCGCGCACATGGTGGCGTGGCTGATGGGCGACCGGGGCATCCCGAGGTCGTACCGGCACATGAACGGCTACGGCTCGCACACCTATCTGTGGGTCAACGGCGGCGGCGAGAAGTTCTGGGTGAAGTACCACCTGAAGACCGACCAGGGCGTCGAGTTCCTCACCCAGGACGAAGCCGACCGGATCGCGGGCGAGGACCCGGACAGCCACCGCCGCGACCTGTACGAGTCGATCGCGCGCGGCGAGCCGCCGAGCTGGACGATGTACGTCCAGGTCATGCCGTTCGAGGACGCCCCGGACTACCGGTTCAACCCGTTCGACCTGACCAAGGTGTGGCCGCACGGCGACCACCCGCTGATCGAGGTCGGCCGGATGACCCTGGACCGGAACCCGGAGGACTGGTTCATCCACGTCGAGCAGGCCGCCTTCGAGCCCTCCAGCCTGGTCCCCGGCATCGGCCCGTCGCCGGACAGGATGCTGCTGGGCCGGCTCTTCTCGTACCCGGACGCGCACCGCTACCGGATCGGGGCGAACTACGCCCAGCTCCCACCGAACCGGTCCCGCTCGCCGGTCTCCTCGTACGCGAAGGACGGCGCGATGCGCTTCGAGGCATCGGCGACGGCGCGCCCGTACGCCCCGAACTCGTACGGCGGCCCGGCGGCCGGAGGCGGGCGCTTCGGCGGGCCGGCGGGGTGGGCCGCGGCGGGCGAGATGGTGCGGGAGGCGTACTCCCTGCGCGGCGAGGACGACGACTGGGGCCAGCCCGGCACGCTGGTCCGGCGGGTGCTGGACGACCCGGCTCGCGACCGCCTCGTGGCGAACGTGAGCGGGCACTTGAAGGACGGGGTGAGCGCCCCGGTCCTGGAGCGCGCCTTCCGGTACTGGCGCAGCATCGACGGGGCGCTCGGCGACCGGATCGCCGCGGCGGTCCGGGACGGCTGAGGCCCCGCGGGCCCGGGAGCCCGGGAGCCCGGGAGCCCGGATACGCCGCCGGGCCGCCGGCCCCGTGCCTGCGGGGGGGGGGAGGCGGGGGGGGGCGGGAACGGGACGGCGGGGGGGTGGTCGGGGGGCGCGCGGTGGTGGGCGG